>JAIQGD010000076.1 GCA_020072765.1 Terriglobia bacterium | reverse complement strand
CACCCCGGGCTTTCCTCTCCCGGCTTGGAGGAGCGCGTTTGCCCTCGCTCGTCAATATCAGCTCCCCCAAAGTCAAACAACTTCGAACCGTCCGCGGACGCCCCTGCGATGTGATCGCCTCCTCCTCCGCCCCCGCCCCAGAATCCGTTGAAATCGGGGTGGCCGTCCGTCATTCGCGGCGTTGTCTTTCCGTCCGGCGAGCAGCCCACGCAAGGAACCTTCACAGCCGTTGATGCATTCTGTGCTACTGCAAGTTTCAAACCGACAAGCGACAGGCCCACCAAAACCACCGCAACCACAACATACTTAGTGAGACTGTTTTTCATAATCCGACCTCCCTTTGATGCTGTTTCTTCCTCCCAACTCCGAGGCGTGCTTAGATTGGGGGATTGTACATCTGAAACTCCTATTTTGTCTTTCCCGCCAACCGCGCGACGTCGGCAAGTACGATTTGGACCTTGCCACACTCCGAGAAGCAAGTTCTAGACACATGAAAGGTTATAACCGCAATCTGTTGAAGATAAAGACGAAAGAAGCTGGTGGGGCTGGGGAGAGTCGAACTCCCGACACGCAGTTTAGGAAACTGCTGCTCTATCCATCTGAGCTACAGCCCCGCGCGTCAATTCTAGCAGATTTGCACAGGGGCGCATGCGGCGCGCAGAGACGCTCGCGGCTTCCTCACCTCTTAGTGACGGGATGCGCGCGCTTCCTTTTGGCGGTGGTAGGTGATTTCGGTGACCAGCGTGGCGCTCGGGCCGCGGACCACTTCCGAGCGCGCCACAAAAGTATCCGCATCGAGGCGCTTCCACAGCGTACGGCGGGGTTGGCCCTCGCCGGGGTTTTCAAACACCGCTGTCTTCGGATCGATGCTGGTGAGATACAGCACGGCCGGATCGGTCTTCTCCCACGCCGCCAGAGAAGGAGTGAAGTGGCGGAGATGAAAATGGACCCCATCCGGCTTCTCGACCAGCGTGAACACTTCCAGGACCAGCGTCTTGTCGTTTTCGGTGAGCTGGAACGTGCCCATCATCACGCCCGCCCGCGCCGGCATCCACACTTGCTGCACCAGGCGCGGACCCCAGACCCCTTGCCAGCGTCCCGCCAGCCAGGCGAAATCGGCCAGCGTCATCTTCTGTGCGGGGACGGAAGGGGCGGTGGGCGCCGGCTTGGCTGTTGCCGGGGCGGGCGCCGCGGACGGCTGTTGACACGCGGCCGGCTGCGCCATCGCGCCGGCCACGAGGAACAGGCTGGCCATCCACACTGCGGCCCTCCGAATTGTGTCCCGTCTCACCGACGATTTCCTGTTGCCTCAGCCGCCGAACGCTGCCGTAATTCTATTAAACACAATCGCGGCGCCCTTGGGTAGTCACATCCCCGGCCGATGTGCGGTGCCCCGATTCCGGCATGGCCGCCGAGAAACCACGCGCGGGGAAAACTTTGACGGCCCCGGTTGGCTGTACGATAATCAAAGTTCAGGCCTGTCCATGAAAACGATCCTGACCACCGCCATGCTCGCTGGTTTCCTGGGCGCGACCCTTTTGCCCGCGCCGTCAGCCCTCGCCGGGCAAGCCGCTGCCAAGACGCCGGCGCCCGCCGGCGCCCCCTCTGCTGCGGACGCAAGCCGCGGCGATGCCTACTATTACTTTACGATGGGCCATCTCCGCCAGCACCAATTGCAACCCGACATGACCGCCAACGACGCCTTGGCGCAGCAGTCCATCGACTATTACAAAAAGGCGCTCGAACTCGCGCCGGGATCGGCCGTCGTTCTGGAGGGCTTGGCGGAGATTTATGCCAGGACCCAGCACATCCGCGATGCCGTCACGCAGGCGCAGGCGGCCCTCAAGATCGACCCCGCCAATCTCGAGGCCCACCGGCTGCTGGCGCGCATTTACGTCAGCACGCTGGGCGACATGAACGCGGGCGAAGTGCAGCAGGAGAATCTCAACAAGGCCGTCGAGCAGTTTGAGGCGCTCCTGAAGCTGGATCCCATGGATGCCTACTCGGCGCTGTGGCTGGCGCGTTTGTACCGCTTCGAAAACCGCCACACCGAAGCCGAGGCCGTGCTCCGCGGCATCGTACAGCGCAATCCCGATAGCGGGCCCGCACTGGAGCAACTGAGCCAGCTTCTGATCGACCAGGGCCGCTCCGCGGAAGCGATTGACCTGCTCAAGCGCGCCGCCGGAGGCGACTCTTCGCCCGACGCCTACGACCTGCTCGGAAACGCCTATGCGCAGTCCAAGGATTTCGCCCGCGCCGAGCAAGCCTACCGCAAGGCCGTCGAAATCGATCCCGATGATCCGGACCATCGGCGCGGGCTGGCCCAGGCCTTGCTTTCGCAGCAGAAGTACGCCGGGGCCCTGGAGCAGTACCGCAAGCTGGCGCAGGCCGACCCGGGCAACGCCGAAAATCATGTGCGCATGGCGCAGATCAATCGCCGGCTGGGTCAGTTCGACGAGGCCGCCGCGAACCTCCAGCAGGCCAAGCATCTGGCTCCGGGAAGCGTCGAAATCATTTATAACGAGGCGCTGCTGTATCAGGATCAGGGGCGGTACGGCGACGCCGTGAAACTCCTCTCCGATACCATCGCCGGAATGAAAAGCCGCGGGGCGGGCAATCCCGGCGCGCTGGCCATTCTGTTCGAGCAACTCGGCTCAGCCTATCGCGCCCAGCAGAATTATCCCGCGGCGATTGAATCGTTCGAGCAGATGGAAACGCTCGGCCCCGACGCCCGCAAGCGCGGCGTGTTGCTTCGCATCAGCACCTACCGCGATAGCCGCGACCTCGACCGCGCCATCGCGGAAACCAAAAAGGAGTTGGCAACCTCTCCCAAGGATCCCGACCTGACCGTCACGCTGGCGATGCTGTACGGCGAAAAGCCGGATACCGCGGCGGCGACCGGGCTGCTGCAAGGCCTGCTCCAGGGTAATGAGTCCGATCAGGAGATTTACGTCAATCTCGCGCAGGTGCAGCAGCGCGGCCGGCAGTACGCCGAGGCGGAGCGCTCGGCCGAGAAGGCCGAGCAGTTGGCCCAGGAGTCCTCCGGCAAGGAATCGGCGTGGTTCATGCTCGGTTCGATCTACGAGCGGCAAAAGAAGTTCGACCAGGCCGAGCAGGAGTTCCGTAAGGTCCTGGCGGTGAATCCCAATAGCGCGCCGGTGCTGAATTATTACGGCTACATGCTGGCGGACCGGGGCATTCGCCTCGACGAGGCGAGCTCCATGATTCGGCGCGCCGTCCAGCAGGAACCGGCCAACGGCGCCTATCTCGACAGTCTGGGATGGGTCTGTTTCAAGCAGAACAAGCTCGCGGAAGCCGAAGAGTCCTTGCGCAAGGCGGCGCGCCGCGAAGGCCACGATCCCACGATCCTCGGCCACCTCGGCGACGTTTATCTGAAGCTGGGGCAGAGCGAGCGCGCCGCCGAACTTCTGGAGCGCTCGCTGGCCGAATGGCAGAAGGCTTTGCCCGCCGATTACGATGCCGAGCGCGCCGGCGAGACCGAGGCCACATTGAAAACTCTGCGGCGGCGCCTGGCGCAGAAATCCATCCCGGAAACGGTCAAACCGCAGTAAGCTCACCGAATGAAAAATTCCCTGCGCCTGCCCGCCTTCGCGAAAATCAATCTCTGCCTGCACGTCCTGGGACGCCGGCCGGACGCCTATCACGAACTCCGCACCATTTTTCAGGCCATCTCGCTGCGCGACACGCTGGAACTCTCCCTCACGCGCAGCGCGGGAATTGCGCTCGAGGTGAGCGGCGCGGCACTGCCCGCGGGTCCGGAAAATCTCGTCTATCGCGCCCTCGATGCGCTGAGCGGTGAAATCGGTTATCGCGGCGGCGTGCGCGCGCGGCTGGAAAAACGCATACCCGTGGCCCGGGGATTGGGCGGGGGATCCAGCGATGCCGCCGCGGCGCTGCTCGGCCTGCTGCGCTTGACGAAGAAGAAAGTGCCGCTGGACAGGCTGATCGAAATCGCCGCCGCGCTGGGCGCCGACGTGCCGTTTTTTCTGTTCGGCGGCCGCGCCCTGGCCGTCAACCGCGGCGACGAAATTTACCCCCTGCCCGACGCCCCGCGGCGCTCCGTGCTGGTGGTTTCCCCGCGCGACATCGGCGTTAGCACCAAGGACGCCTACCAGTGGATTTCAGCGGAATTGACAAACCATCTGAAAGCCCCTAAAATGTGGAAGTTCTGCGCTCTGTGCTGGAGCCGGACGGGAGAGGTCTCGAACGATTTCGAGGGGCCTGTCTTCGCCCGCCATCCGCGCCTCGGAGAAATCCGGGACGGATTGCTGCAGCGAGGAGCCGCGGATGCCGCGCTGGCGGGTAGCGGGTCGGCGGTGTTCGGAATCTTCCGAAACCCAGCGCAGGCGCGCCGAGCCGCTCGTGCATTTCCGGAAGATTCGGTTTTCGTCGTCGAAACGCTTTCCAGGGAAAAGTACGGCCGCGCGTTAGGGTTTCGTGTGGGCGGCTGAGGGGATCATTTTGGCCCAGGACAAATTCAAGGTCTTTTGCGGAACCGCCAATCAGTCGCTGGCGCACGCCATCTGCGGCTATCTGGGCGTCGAGCCGGGCAAGGCCGAGCACGGCCGCTTTTCCGACGGCGAGACGCGCTACCAGGTGCTGGAGAACGTGCGCGGCGCCGATGTCTTTGTCGTCCAGCCGTGTTCGCATCCGGTGGATTTTCACCTGATGCAGCTGCTGCTGATGATTGACGCGTTCAAGCGCGCCTCGGCGTGGCGGATTACGCCCGTGATTCCGTATTACCCGTACGCGCGCCAGGACCGCAAGGACCGCCCGCGCGTGGCCATCTCCGCCAAACTGGTGGCCGACCTGCTGGAGACGGCCGGATCGAACCGCGCGCTCACCTTGGACCTGCACGCGCCGCAGATTCAGGGGTATTTCAACGTTCCGGTGGATCACCTCTACGCCTCGCCGGTGCTGGTGGAATATTTCAAGAAAAAGAATCTGGGGCCCATCACTGTGGTTTCGCCCGATGCCGGAGGCGTGGAGCGCGCCCGGCTGTTCGCCAAGAGGATTGACGCGCCGCTGGCCATCGTCGATAAGCGGCGCATTGACATCAACGTGAGCGAAGTGATGCACCTGATCGGCGATGTCGCCGGCCGTCCGGCGCTGGTGGTGGACGACATCATCGACACCGCCGGCACGCTGGTCAAGACCGCCGAAGCGCTGCTCGAAAACGGGGCGACCAAGGTTTATGCCGCCTGCACCCATCCCGTGCTTTCCGGGCCGGCCGTCGAGCGCATTGAGAAATCGCAGATCGAGGAAGTGGTGGTCACCGATTCGGTGCCGCTGAACGAGGCGGCCCGCGGCCTGTCCAAGCTGCGCGTGCTCAGCGTGGCTCCGCTGCTGGCCCGCGGCATTCAGTCGATTCACGAAGAGACTTCGATCAGCGAACTGTTCATGTAGTTTTGCAATGAGTTGGGGATATCAGGAAATTTCGACCCGTCGCCCGCGGTAGCGGGCTCAGGGCAAGAGGACGCAATGGAAACGTTTACAGTGGAAGGCCAGATTCGCGATTTGCGGGGTAAGGGTCCCGCGCGTCGCATGCGCCAGAACGGCACGGTCCCGGCCATTCTCTACGGAGGGCGCAAGGATTCGGTGTCGCTGGTGGTGAATACCAAGCAGGTCGTGCGCATTCTGCGGTCCGAAACCGGACACAACACGATTTTCACCGTGCAAGTCGCCGGCGGCCAGCAGGAAAAGGCCATGCTGAAGGACTGGCAGGTGGATCCGGTCAGCGGGGCGCTGCTGCACGTCGACCTGCTGCGCATCGCCATGGACGTGCGCATGCGCGTGCGCGTTCCGGTGCACACCTTCGGCGAGCCGCAGGGCGTCAAGATGCAGGGCGGCATTTTCGAAATGGTCACCCGTGAAGTCGAGGTGGAATGCCTGCCCGGCGACATCCCCGAGGAATTCAAGGTGGATGTCAGCGAAATGGTGATCGGCAAACAGTTGCGCGCCGCCGATCTGCCGCTGGATCCGGAGAAGATCAAGCTGCTCACCGACCCGCTGCGCGTGCTGGCGCACGTCGTCGTGCTCAAGAAGGAAGAAGAGGCGCCGGTCGAAGCCGCCGTCGCCGCCGAAGCCGCGCCGGCCGAGCCCGAGGTCATCAAGAAGGGCAAGAAGGAAGCCGAAGAGGGCGAAGCCGAGGGCGAAGCGGCTCCCAAGGCCGAGAAGTCGGAAAAGAAGAAGTAAGCAAGGCCCCCGGGGGGCGGGGCACACCGGGTGGTGGCAGGCTCGCACCGGCGCCCTGCGGAGCGCGCTATGAAAGTGGTCGTGGGTCTCGGCAACCCCGGTTCCGAGTACGAATGGACGCCGCACAACCTGGGCTTTCTCGCCATCGATACGCTGGCCGAGCGGGCCGGCATCCGGGTGACGCGCCCCGAAGCGAAATCGCTGACCGGGCGGGGTGAGCTGGCGGGACACGAAGTGGTTTTGGCCAAGCCGCAAACGATGATGAATCTGAGCGGCGTGGCGGTGCGGATGCTGCTGGAGCGGTACGAATGCGGCCCCGCGGACCTGATTTTGGTGCTGGACGAGTTGGACTTGCCCTGGGGCACGCTGCGCATCCGCGACAAGGGCCGGAGCAGCACGCATAACGGCTTCCGGTCGATTCTCGGGGCCATCGGTACCGACGAATTCGCGCGCATTCGCATCGGCGTGCAGCCCTTGCAGGCTCGGGGCGATATGAAGGATTACCTGCTCAGCCCCATGGGGCGGCAGGAGCGGCAACTCGCTCAGGACGTGATCGTGGAAGCGGCCGATGCCGTCGAGTCGGTCATGACCGAAGGCGTCAGCAAGGCGATGTCCCGGTTCAATCGCCGGGTGACGCCCGACGAAGAGAATTCGCGGTAGGAAGTGGCTGGGTGCTGTTGGAAAGCCAGGAATCGAGAGGACACATGGACGAGCGTTTGTATGATCTGATCTTCATCTGCCGGCCGGATACGCCCGAGGCGGATATCGACAAAATCATCTCCACGGTCGAGCACGCGGCCACGGAGAAGGGCGCCAAGATCGAAAAGACCGAGAAGTGGGGACGCAAGCGCATGGCCTATCGGGTCCAGCGCCTGCGCGAGGGCTACTACGTCTACATGGTGGTCCGTTCGACCAACAACGAAGTGGTGAAGGAACTCGAGCGCCGGCTCAAGGTGGCCGACCCGGTCATCAAGTACCTCACCGTGCGTCTCGACGAAGAGTTGAAGCGCCAGGATAAGTTGAAGAAGCATCGCGAGCGCCGCGCCGCTCGCCGTCCGCGCAAGACCGCTCCGGCGGCCGCGCCCAGCAGCAACGAACCACCGGCTGCAACACTTTAATCACGGAGGATTCTCATGGCAGATGAAAACGCACCTCGTCCGCAGGCCGCCCCTTCCGGGCCGCCCTCCGGACCCTCGGGACATTCCGGCCCTGGCGGCCCCCGGCCCAGCGGTCCCCGGCCCGGCGGCCCGCCGCGCCGCGGCAAGCGCAGCTTTGTCCGCAAGAAGAAGGTTTGCCGCTTCTGCGTCGACAAATCGGATTTCATTGATTACAAAAAGGCGGAGATCCTGTCGTCCTTCGTCCAGGAGCGCGGCAAGATCCTGCCGCGCCGCATGACCGGGACGTGCGCGCGGCACCAGCGCTGGCTCGGCGTGGCCATCAAGCGGGCGCAGAACATCGCCCTGCTGCCCTTCGCCGCCGAACTCTAATCGCGGTTGGGCCGGCGATGCCGCAATGGCGGGGTCTTACAGTGTGTGTAGCAACCCAGGATTCTTTGTGGGTCGCGGCTTTAGCCGCGACATTAGTCCCACAAAATGAGAACGGCTTTAGCCGCTGAAGTTCCTGCGGCGGGTTGCCACACCGATTCTTTAGCCCGCCGCAATCGATTCAGAATCACCAGGGGCCTGGCCCCTGGAAGCGGGACGAAAGCTCGAGGACAAGGAACATGCAGATCATTTTGCAGGAAGACGTCGAAAAGCTCGGCACGCGCGGCCAACTGGTCGAGGTCGCCGAGGGGTATGCCCGGAACTTTCTTCTGCCCCGCAAGCTGGCCCTGGAAGCCACTGCCGGGAACATGAAGCGCCTGGAAAAGATGCGCGCTGCCTTCGCCTTGAAGGAAGCCACCGAAAAGGGCGACGCCCAGAAGCTGGCCGAACTCCTGGCCGGGGTGTCGCTGGAAATCGCGCGCAAGGCCGGCGAAACCGACCAGTTGTTCGGCTCGGTCACGCCCGCCGACATTGCCGAGGCGCTGGCGGCCAAGGGCTTTACCGTGGACAAGCGCAAAATCGCGCTCACCGAACCCATCAAGCTCGTCGGTGAATTTGACGTGCCCGTCAAACTCCACCGCGAAGTCGCTCTCACGGTCAAGCTCGTCGTCAAGAAGGAAGAATAGCCTCGCCGCAGGCGGCCCGTTGTTCCGCGCGGCCCGCGCCATCGGCTCGACGACGTTCTGCATTTCTGCACGCGCGATCGCAATCAAAGAGAGGTCCTTCGCCCCGCCGGCTTCGCGGGGCTCAGGACGCCGATCCCGTTTTCCACTTTTCCGAATTCGTCCACAGACTCGTACGATTGACGTCCGCGCCCGCGATGGCACAATGCTGACGCGCGCGCCGCATCCGCGCATCGAGAAGCGGAACGCGCCGGAGCGAGCGGCAAACGTCCTCTTGCGCTGGAATCCGGCTTAGGCGAAAATAAGGCGAACTCTAAATGGCCACCACCGATACCTCGGTCGAGCGTCCGCTTCCTCACAACCTGGAAGCCGAGCGCTGCATTCTCGGCGCCGTGCTGCTGGACAATCACGCGCTCAACTCCGCCGTCGAGCGCCTGCGCTCCGAGGATTTCTTTCTTCCCCAGCACCGCCAGATCTTCGAGCGCATGGTGCAGCTCAGCGAAAAGCAGCAGGCCATCGACACCATCACCCTGATGGAGGATCTCAGCCGCCGCGGCGAGCTGGAATCGGCCGGGGGCGTCGCCTATCTGTCGCAACTTGCCGACGGCCTGCCGCGCGTTTCCAACGTCGACCACTACGCCCGCATCGTCAAGGAGAAGGCCATTCTGCGCGGCCTCATCTACTCCGCCGCGGCCATTCAGGAACAGGCTCTGGCGGCCGGCGATGACGCCGACGTCATTCTCGACCGCGCCGAGTCGGCCATCTTTCAACTCGCCGAAGACCGCGTCAAGGTCGGCCTGATCGGCGTCAAGGAACTCGTCAAGGACGGTTTCGAGCGCCTGGAAAAGATTTTTAGCGAGGGCCGCCGGATCACGGGGCTGGGCACCGGCTACGCCGCTCTAGATAACGAGATGGCCGGCCTGCAGCCGTCCGAACTCGTGATTCTGGCCGCCCGCCCCTCGATGGGCAAGACGGCCCTGGCCCTGAACATCGCTGAAAACGTCGCGCTGCGCCACCGCGAACCCGTGGCCATTTTCAGCCTGGAAATGTCCAAGGAGTCGCTGCTGCTCCGCCTGCTGGCTTCGGAAGCGCGCGTGGATGCCCACAAGTTCCGCACCGGCCACATGAACAAGGACGATTGGGGAAAGGTGACGGCGGCGCTGGCCCATCTGGGCGAGGCTCCCATCTGGATTGACGATTCGGCGTCCTCCACCGTGCTCGAAATGGGCGCCAAGGCGCGGCGCCTCAAGCGCGACCGCGGCCTTTCGCTCATGATCGTGGACTACCTCCAACTCGTCACGCCCACCGGCAGCCGCCGCTCCAGCAACCGCCAGGAGGAAGTGTCCGGCATTTCCCGCGCCCTGAAAGGCCTGGCCAAGGAACTGAAAATACCCGTCGTGGTTCTCAGCCAGTTGACCCGCGCGCCCGAACGCGAGGAGCGCAAGCCGCAGCTCGCCGACCTGCGCGAATCGGGAGCCATCGAGCAGGATGCCGACGTCGTCCTGTTCATCAATCGCCCCAATTTCTACAAAACCGACGTCCCCGACGAAGAGCGCGCCAAAGCCGAATTGATTATCGCCAAGCAGCGCAACGGCCCCACCGGCACGCTCAACTTCGTCTTCCTGAGCCGTCATACCCGCTTCGAGGAAGCCGCCCCCGACGCCTGGAACTCCGGCCCGGACGAGTAGGGCGCGGTCCTCGTCTCCTGACTAACAAGTTCACCACAAATCTCACGGGACGTGTCATCCCGAACCCGGCCGCGTTGTTTGCGGACGGTGTGAGGGGATCTGCTTCTTCTTCCGCGGCCTGACCAACAACTATCAAGCTCCTCGTCGCGGGCGGAATGAAGCTTCCCGTCTCCGGATATCCGCAGACCCTGTTTACCTTAACGCTGCGGCATGATTCGCGACTTCGGATTTTCATCGCGCGATCCCGGCCGACTCTGGCATTCTAGAAGCACATGGCGAAAGCAATTCATTTCAACGGGCGTCCGCTGTGGGCCGAAGTTTCTCTGAAAGCCATTGCCGGGAATCTGCGCGTGGTGCGCCGGCACATCGGGCCGAAGCCGCAAATCCTGGCCGTGGTCAAATCCAACGCCTACGGCTTGGGCGCGGTGCCCGTTGCCAAGGCGCTCGAGAAGGCCGGCGCGGACCGCTTCGGCGTGACCAGCGCGGATGAAGGCGTCGAGCTGCGCGAGTCCGGCCTCCGCAAGCCCATCCTGGTCCTGACGGGTTTCTGGCCCGGGGAAGAGAAGCGTTTCATCGCGAACCGCCTGACGCCCACGCTGACCCGCCTGGAAGACGTCTGGCATCTGGAGCGCGCGGCCAAGGCCGCCCGCGGCCTGACTCGCCGGCTGCGCTTTCACCTGAAGATCAACACGGGCATGAACCGCCTGGGAATCGCGCCGTCCGAAATCAAGGCTTTCGCCAAGGCGCTCGTCGATTGCCGGCATCTGGAACTGGAAGGCACCTGCACGCACTTTGCGTCCGCGGAAGATTTCAGCGCGCGCCAGACCGACGACCAGGAGCAACTCTTCCGCAGCTGCCTGGAACAGATGCGCGCGCTCGGCGTCTCACCGGGCATCGTCCACATGGCCAATAGCGGCGCCATCTGCGCGCGGCCCAGCACCTGGGCGGACATGATTCGTCCCGGCGCCATCTTGTACGGCTACTATCAGTCGTTCGACCCGCCGGACAAGGGCCAGGAGGTGCAGCAGCGCCTGCCCGTCGAACCCAGCCTTTCGCTGCGCGCCCGCATCATCTCGCTGCGCGATCTTCCTCCGGGCCAGCCCGTGGGCTACGCCGCGCGTTTCACCACCAAGCGGCAATCGCGCATCGCCGTCATCAACGCCGGCTATGCCGACGGCATTCTCCGCCAGCGAACCAACCGCGGCAACGTGCTGTTGCACGGCCGCCTGGTGCCGCTGGTCGGCACCATCTCCATGGACCTCACCACGCTGGATGTGACCGACGTGCCCGACGCCGAGTTGGGCGATATCGTTACCATCTACGGCCGCGACGGCAACGCCGAGATTCGTGTCTCCGACGTGGCCCGCGAGATCGGCACCGTCACCTCCGACTTGCTCTGCGCCCTGGGCCGCCGCGTTCCGCGCTTCTATCTTCGCTAGCCCGCTCTTTCTTGAGGTTGACTCCGCCTTCGCCCCCGGTGTTATAGTAGGAACGTGGTTTCAGTGTGATACACAGAATTGTCTTGGGGCGGCTCGGAAAGACAGGTCCATAGCGCCGCGCAGCGAACATCAGGGAACGGGTTGACCGGGGCCTGCCGATTCATCTTACCGTTTTTATAGGGTGCCACTATGCCAAGGACTCATAACGATGTGCCGGGCCGTGCTCCATCCGGAGCGGCCTCTGATCCATCCTCCCCCAAACCGGCGGTTCTCCCACGGTCTATGCAGGATGGCGTCGGCACCTTCTGGGACATGCTGGCGGTGCGCATTGTCTTTGCGGCGGTCTGTGCCGCTGCGGGTTTCCACTTCCAGCCCTTTAACTTGCCAAGATACCTGGGAGCCCTGGCGGGATTTCTCTTCGCGACGAGCGTGATTCTATTCGAGTTGCGCTTGCGGAGCGCCAGTCTTCGCCGCCTGATCGGTGCGGCCGCGGGATCCATTCTCGGAATCCTGGGCGCCTATCTGACGTCGCTCATCCTCGATCACACCACCATTCCGGACAGCACCCGCTCCTTCTTCAGCCTCGCCATCTTCTTGGTGATGGCCTACATCGGCCTGATCCTGGGCGCCAATAAAGGCGACATGCTGAATCTGCAGGCGCTGGGCGGGCTGTTCGGCAGCGAGCGCAGCACCCGGCATAGCGTCAAGCTGCTCGATACCAGCGTCATCATCGATGGGCGCGTGGCCGACATTGCCGACGCCCTCTTTTTGGACGGCACCATCATCATTCCCCAGTTTGTCCTGCGCGAACTGCAGCTGGTGGCCGATTCGGCCGATCCGCTCAAGCGCCAGCGCGGCCGCCGCGGACTCGAAGTCCTGCAACGCATCCAGAAGATGCCGCACCTGGAAGTCCAGATCGCCGAGGACGATTTTCCGCAGATCGCCGACGTGGACTTGAAGCTGATCGAGCTCGCCAAGCGCTATTCCGCCAAAGTCGTCACCAACGATTTCAACCTGAACAAGGTGGCCACGCTGCAGGGCATCGAGATCATGAACGTCAACCTGCTCGCCAACGCGCTGAAGCCCGTGGTTCTGCCCGGCGAAGTGATGCGCGTGTTCATCCTGCGCGAGGGCAAGGAATACAACCAGGGCGTCGCCTATCTGGATGACGGCACCATGGTCGTGGTGGACGGCGCGCGCAAGATGATCAACAAAACCGTGGACATCACGGTCACCTCGGTGCATCAGACCACCGCCGGGAAAATGATCTTTGGCCGCTACGACGAGCGCGGCGAACACGCGCCTCGCGCCGCCGCTTCCGCCGAGCCGCACCCCGGAACGCGTTCCGGCGAGGGTGGGGGAGAGCGCCCGCCGCGTCCCCTGCATCCCGAATCGGGGCGCTCCTGAGGAACACTCCGTGCTCCTTGTTCTCGCTCCCGCGCCCGGTTTGCGGTAGACTGCTATTCCTTCGATGAGCCGAATCGCTGCCATTGTGCCCGCTGCCGGCCTCGGTACCCGCATGGGCGCCGAGCTGCCCAAGCAGTTTATTGAGCTGGACGGCGTGCCGCTGATCATCTTCACCCTGCGCCGCCTGGCTTCCTGCCCGGCCATCACGGAGTTCTTTATTTCCACGCGCACCGACGACGTCGTCTTTCTCGAGGACAAGGTCGCCAAGGCGGGACTGGGCCGCCCGGCCCGCGTGGTCCACGGCGGCGACACGCGCCAGCAATCCGTCGCCAATGCCCTGGCCCTGGTGGACCCCTCGACCGAGATCGTGCTGGTGCACGACGCCGCGCGTCCCTTGGTGACCCGCGCGCAGATCGAACGCCTGATCGCCGAGGCTCGCGAGCGCGGCGCGGCCATCCTGGGCATCCCGGCCATCGACACCGTCAAGGAAGTGAAGCGCGCCAGCCTGCCCGAAGACGTCGCCTTGATTACGCAGACGATTCCGCGCGAGCGCATCGTGCTGGCGCAGACGCCCCAGGCCTTCTCCTATCCGCTGCTGCGCGATGCGTTCCGCAAGGCCCAGGAGGACGGCATCTCCGCTTCGGACGAGGCGGCGGTCGTCGAGCACTTCGGCCACGACGTCTTCGTCGTCCTCGGCTCCGAGCGCAACCTGAAAATCACCCGTCCCGCCGACCTGGATCTCGCCCGCTTCTACCTCGAGCAGGAGCGCAGCGGGAAATGACGTTCTCCGGGATTGGCTACGACCTGCACCGCCTGGTCGAAGGCCGCAAGCTCATGATCGGCGGCATCGAAGTCCCGTTCGACAAAGGCTCGCAAGGCCATTCCGATGGCGACGTTCTGAGCCACGCCCTGTGCGACGCCCTGCTCGGCGCCGCGTCGCTCGGAGACATTGGCACGCACTTCCCGGACACCGACCCGAAGTGGAAGGGGGTCTCGAGCCTGCTGTTCCTCGATCACGCACGCAAGCTTCTGGCCGATCGCCGCCTGCGCATCGTGCACATCGACGCGATCGTGATCTGCGAGCGCCCCAAACTGGGCCCGCACTTTCCGGCCATGCGCGCGGCGCTGGCGAAGTCGCTCGGCATCACCGCGGAACAGATCAACTTGAAAGCCAAGACCAACGAAGGCACGGGTGAAATCGGGCGCGGCGAGGCCCTCGCCGCCCACGCCATCGCTACCGTTCGGCTCCACTAAGCCAGCGCCGTCGCCCGTGACTGCGCTAGAATCAGTTCCCATGATGCCGGACGCGCCCGCCGAATCCGCTGCACCGCCCGTCAATCTTTTCACCGCCGCCGACGTTAGCGCCATCCTGCGCGAGTGCGGCTGGCTGGAGACTCCCGGCGAGCCCGGCGCGGATTCTCCCCTGCGAGTCTGGTGCGCGCGCGCCTGTGATCTGCTCGGATCGCACGCCGCGGACCGCGCGGCGCTGGCCGCCTTGCTCGCGCTGGTGTTTCGCTACGATGCGGTGGCTCTGCTCAGTGACGTGGCCAACCAGGCCGTGATCCTGCGCACGGGGGCGCGCGAGGTGATTCGCGAGCTGGCGAACCGCGTTCTCGACGGCGGCGACGTGGATTCCGACCGCTTCAAGGACATCATCGAGGGGATGAAAGCGGCGCTGCCGTATCGTGGCCGCTTGCTGTTTCAGCCGCTTCGCTTGGCCCTGGCCGGGCGCACGGGAGAAGCCCGGCTTCGCGCCGCGCGTGAAAGGCACGCGCGAGCGCATGCTCGAATTCTGCGCCGCGCTGGATTGAGCGCCGCGCTCCGCATGAGAATTAAAATGGGTGAACTATGAACTGGATCACAGGATTTCACGCCGTCGAAGAAGCGCTGACGGCCGGACGAGCCCTTGAACGCATCGTGATCGCGCGCGGCCGGCACGGCGAACGCGTCGAGGCGGTGGTTCAACTGGCCAAGTCGCGCAACGTGCCGGTGCGCTTCGAGGAGCGCCTGCAAGTGGACCGCCTCACGGGCACCTCCCAGCACCAGGGCGTCGCGGCGCTGGTGGCCGCCAAGCCCGCCGCCGATCTCGAGGACTTGCTCCGCGCAAAAAACGCGCAGGGCCTTCTGGTCCTGCTCGACGGCATCGAAGACCCGCACAACCTGGGCGCCATCGTGCGCACCGCGCTGGCCGCCGGCGCGCAGGCCGTGGTCATCCCGGAGCGCCGCGCGGCGGGCCTGAGCGACACCGTGGAGCGCGCCTCGGCCGGCGCGCTGGCCCATCTGCCGGTGGCGCGCGTGAAAAATCTGGCGCGCGCGATGGAGGAGATCAAGGAAGCGGGCTACTGGCTGGTGGGCCTCGACGAGCGCGCCACAAAGAATTACACCGAGGCGGATCTAAAGGTGCCGGTGGGAATCGTGCTCGGCAGCGAAGGGCAGGGGCTCCACGAACTCACGCGCAAGCATTGCGATTTTCTCGTCTCGGTTCCCACCACGGGCCCGGTTCGCTCGCTCAACGTCTCGGTGGCCGCCGGCATCATGCTCTTCGAAGTCGTCCGCCAGCGACGCGGGCGCAAATCGGAAGACGGCAAGCATGGCTCATCTCAGAAATAGTCCGTGCCCATGCCCCACCGGCCTTTAACGCGGCGGAGGGGCGCAATTCGTGGCCAAAAGTGCGCATTTTGGGTCAGCAACGGGAGCAATACCCATGCTCCCGTTGGCGCAGTTTTGGACGCCCTCTCCGGACCTGAAACGGAGGTTGCCGCATATGCGCGCAGGCCCGGCGGCCATCAGGAATCGTAGGCCATCAGCGAGAACACGTCGATGCCGGGGAGCTTGGCGCGCCCCTTCAGAAAATTGAGTTCCACGGCGAAGGCCGCGCCGGCCACTTCGCCGCCCAGTTTGCGCACCAGGCTGACGGCGGCCTCGGCGGTGCCGCCGGTGGCCAGCAGGTCGTCGCAGATGAGCACGCGCTGCCCTTTGTGCACGGCGTCTTCATGGATCTCCAGCCGATCGGTGCCGTACTCGAGCTGGTAACTGACCGAAGCGGTTTTCCACGGAAGCTTCTTCGGCTTGCGCACCGGGACGAAGCCCGTGCCGAGGCGGTAGGCGAGCGCGGGACCGAAGATAAAGCCGCGCGCTTCGATTCCGGCCACGACGTCCACGTGCTTGCCACTGTAGTGGTCGCACAGCTTGTCCACCATGCGGTGAAAGCCGGTGCGATCCTTGAGCAGCGTGGTGATGTCGTAGAACAGGATTCCCGGCTTGGGATAGTCAGGAATCTCGCGGATCAGTTTCTTCAGGTCTTCCATCGTCCCCTCTTTCCTTCTTGGCCGCGCGGCCCCAAACGGCTGCCAGGCCTGCGCGTTCTATGCATCGTGCTCGATTGAAAATCCTTCGGCGAATCGCGTGTCGACGGGAGCCTCCATTTCGCTCACCTCCGCCACCGACGCTCCGCGCGGACCGCGTTCCAGTTCCGCCCGCAGCGTCCGAAGCACTCCGGGAGGGCCGATGGCGTAGACTTCGACGCGGCCATCGAGCAGGTTCTTGACGTAGCCGGCCAGGTCCAGCCGCAGGGCCGCGCGGTGCGCGAAGAAGCGGTAGCCCACTCCCTGCACCATTCCGCTGACGTAGTAGCGCCTCGCTCTGGGTTCTTCACGCACGACGATTCAGCCCATGGCCCGCAAACAGTGAATTCTATCCGCAATCTTTTCCATCGCCAAGCGCCAAAGCCGTGATAATTTTCCCTGCGGCTCGCTCGGGCTCATTCAACGCCGGAGCCCGATCGCGCATCCAATCTGCGGGCGATACCTGACCATGCACCGAACGATCCATCTGGCCATGCTGGCCGCGCTGCTGCTCGCCGCAGCGGCCCTGCCCGTCCGCGCGCAGGACGACAATCAGGGGCCCCTGGCGCCTCCGCCGAAATTCGAAGTGAAGCGCGTCCCCGCCGTGCCGCACCCCGGCCCGCCGCCCGTTCCGGAGCAGGAAATTATCCGGCGATTCACGGCCAACGAGGACGTGATGAAACGGGTGTATGAGAGCTACAACTTCGCGCAGACCATCCGGATCGAGGAACTGGGCGAGTCCGGGGGAGGGAAGTTCACGGTGACGGGCGAGGAGTACACGCGTCCCGACGGCGCGCGCTTCTGGCGCGTCACCCAGCCACCGCAGTCCACGTTGAAGCTGGTGCACTATTCGCTGGAAGACGTGCGCACCATGGTGAGCACCCCGGTGTTCTTTCTGACGACCAGCGAACTGGGGAATTACGACCTGGTCTACGCCGGTCAGCAACAACTCGACGAGCTGAATACCTACGTGTTTCAGGTGAAGCCCAAGCTGCTGAGCCGCACGCGGCTGTTTTTTCAAGGCGTGGTGTTTGTGGACGACCACGACTTCGCCATCGTGGAGACCTACGGAAAATTCGTGAGCGACATGGAGGGCAGCGGCACGAAGCTGCCCTTCAGCTTGTTCGAGACATTCCGGCAAAACATCCAGGAGAAATACTGGCTGCCCGCGTACACGAGTTCCGACGATTACCTCGACGATGCGGACGGCACGCAAATCCATCTGCGCCTGGTCATCCGGTCCAGCGATTTCAAGTTGAACGCGCCTTCCTTGGCAGCGCCGCCCGCTGGCCAACCGCATCCGCCCAATTGATCGCGGCTGGCGGATTGTCTCAGGTCAAAGCGCGCAGATAGCGGGGCAGCTCGCGGATCGAGCGCAGAAGCAGATCGGGCCGCGCCCGGCGGACGCGCGCGGCGGTGGGGAAGGGGCCGAGCACGCCGATGGCGCGCATGCCGGCGCGCCGGGCCATCTCGATATCTTCCGGGGCGTCCCCCACGTAGACGCACTCCTCGGGCGTGGCGCGGAGCCGCTGGAGCGCCAGCTGCAGCGGCGCGGGATGAGGTTTTTTTCGCGAGGCGTCCTCGCTGCAGCCGCAGGCGGAAAAATAGTCCGCGAGGCCGAACTCGCGCAGCTGGCGGCGCACGCGGCCGCGGCTCCCGCTGGTCACCAGGCCGAGAGAAAATCTCCGTTCGAGCATGCGCAGCGCGGTGCGCGTGCCGGGGAGCAGCGGAGGACGCTCGGCGCCATAGGCGCGCCGCCAGAGCCGGTCGGCTTCGGGCCAGCGCAAACGCGGCAGACGCGCCGCGCGGTAGACCTGATACCAGTCGGGAGAATAGTGCCGCTTCAGCTCTTCGATGCCCCATTCGATCCGCAAGGCGCGGAACATCGCCAGGTAGGCGGCGGCGTCGGCGGCGTAGGAGTCCAGCAGCGTGCCGTCCCAATCGAGCAGAACGGTGCGGGCGTAAAAGTAGGCTTGTTTCACAGAGAACCAGCGTAGCAGAAGACGGCGATCCGCGCCGCTTTCACCAGAGACCGGGAAAAGTAGGAATTGTGTTACCGCGTGTGGTAACGGAGCGGCAGCACGTCGTCGCGCTGCAGCGCGAAATCGTCGAAGCTGGCGGCATAGCCAAACCAGCCGGGCATTTCGGTTCCCTCGACGCGCACGACGTGCGCGGCGGTGCACATCTGGACGCGGCCGAAGCCCATGGGACGCTCAATCAGCGCGACCTCGAGTTCAATGGGCGTGCCCACCGGAATTTCGCGAGGCGCGAGGAAAAACACGCCGCTGGAGCTGATGTTGCGGGTCACGAGAGTGACCGGAACGGGTTCGGGCCGCTCGCCGATGCGGTTCAGGCGCAAAGGCAGCGATAGCGCCGCGCGCGGGTAGCGCCGGCGCTCGTCGGCCACACCGATGACGTGCGTCGGAACGCGCGCAAAGCGGCGCGGACCTGGCTTGCCCGATATGGCTGTGACGGTTTGTGTACGGCTTTGAAATTCATGCAGCGGCGAAACAGCGGTGTGCTGTTCGCTTCGTTCCGGTAAAGCGCCCATTTACTTCCCCCAAGCCCCGCTGACGGAGCCCCCCGTCAGGTTTGTTGAATATGCGCGCCGCAATGGCAAGGGTCAAGGCGGAGATGCCCGCAAAGTGCCGTATGATGTAACACCCCGGTGGCAAGAGGAGCGCCCGGCGGGGAATCGCTGAGTCCGCGACCGGCAGGTCCGCGCCAGTTTGGGCGCCAGAATCGGATAGTTTGTCTGGTGGGGGCCGGGTATTGTGAGCCCATGGGGAGAAACGCGAAACGATTGCTTGGGATGAGACTAGAGCAAACAACGCGCTCCACGGCGCTGCTCGCGGCTACAGGACGGATGCCTGGAGAGGCGCTCTGGCGGGCGGTGGCCGCGCGGGACAGCAGCTGCGACGGCAAGTTTGTATATGCGGTGCGCTCGACCGGGATTTATTGCCGGCCCTCGTGTCCGGCGCGGCGTCCCCGGCGGGAGCAGGTGGTGTTCTTTCGCCTGCCGGAAGCGGCCGAGCAACAGGGTTTTCGCGCTTGCCGGCGGTGCCGTCCGCAGGCGGCGGAGCTGCGGGACCCCGGAATCGAGAGGGTCGCGCGTGTTTGCCGGGAGATTGACGCGCGCATCCTGGCCGATGGCTCGGCCGATGCGGACAGCGAGGCGCGCCTGACGCTGGCGATGCTGGGCGCGTCGGCGGGGATGAGCCCGCACCAGCTCGAACGCGCGTTCCGGAAGAGCATGGGGATCACGCCGCGGCAATATGCCGAAGCGCAGCGTCTGCGCCGGGTGAAAGCGCGCTTGAAGAAGGGGGACAACGTGACCACGGCACTGTACGACGCGGGGTACGGCTCGGCCAGCCGCCTGTACGAGCGCGTTCCATCGCATCTGGGCATGACACCGGGGGCGTATCGCCGGGGCGGCGCCGGGATGCGCATCGAGTACACCATTACGGGTTCGCCGCTGGGCCGAATGCTCGTGGGCGCGACGCACCGCGGCGTCAGCGCCGTGTACCTGGGTGGATCGGACGCGGCCCTTCGATCGGCGCTGCGGAACGAGTATCCCCGGGCGGAATTGGTGGCGGCAGCTAAAGGCGGCGACAGCCGGCGCGGAGGAAACTTCGCCGCGTGGGTCGAGGAAATCGTAGGGCGCCTGCGCGGGCAGGAGCCGCATCTGGATTTGCCCACCGATGTTCAGGCCACCGCGTTTCAACAGCGCGTGTGGAAGGAACTGCGGAGCATTCCCTATGGCGCCACGCGAACCTATACGGAGGTTGCCCGCGCGATCGGGCGTCCCACAGCGGTTCGCGCGGTGGCCCGCGCCTGCGCGACGAACCCCGTCTCCGTGGTGGTGCCGTGCCATCGCGTGGTGCGGGAAGACGGCAGTCTGGCGGGCTACCGGTGGGGAATTGGCCGCAAGCGCGCGTTGCTGGCCCGGGAGTCGTCCGGGTCAAAGCCAAAGGGAAACAAGGGCTAGCAGGGGGTGGAAAGAGCCCCCTCGGGGAGCTTCAGGGGCTTCCCGACTCAAGGCGTCGGGACGCAAAAGGCGCGAAAGCCCCATGAAAGCAAAAGCCTGAACGCCGGGGCTGAAGCCCCGGCCTCCTAAAAAGCATGCGATGAGATTACGATTCAGGACACTAGATCGTTGTTTCCGGACGGGCATCGAACGAGCGCCGGGAAAAGGGAACGGTTAGCTCTGGGGTTTCACGCGCTGGGTGCCCTTGGGCCAGCGCGGCTTGAAGGCCGAGTCGGACAGGGGCGGGTTGCGGACCATTTTGGTGTAACGCACGATGGAATAATCGCCCGAGCCGGCTTCGTAGATTTGCTGTTGAACGGCCAGCCAGCTGGACTCGTCGAGCCAGATTTCGATCTTGGCAATTTGGTTCCGCACGGCGTCGGAT
>JAIQGD010000075.1 GCA_020072765.1 Terriglobia bacterium | reverse complement strand
AGACAGCCTTGGTGGTCGCCGCAGCGCTGTGCGGCTTGCGGAAGGCGGAACTCGAACGCGCGCTCCCGCGCGTCGCCGAGGCGCCCTTCACCTCTGAACGCAAGCGCATGACCACCGTGCATCGCCTTCCCTCCGACGCCGCTTTGATTCCCGAGGGAGTGCGGATCGCCTGCGCTGCTCCGCTCCCACCGCTTCTGGTTTTCACCAAGGGCTCCGTGGATGGACTGCTGGGGCTGTCGAGCACCGTGTGGGTGAATGGCCAGAGGGAGCCGTTGAACGAAAGCTGGCGCAGCCGCATTGCGGCCGCCCATGAAAGCATCGCGAGCCACGGCATGCGCGTGCTCGGCGTCGCCGTGCGCGGCCTGGAGTCCGCGCCGCCCAAGGGCGCCGAGGAAACCATCGAACGCGACCTGACCTTCGTGGGCATGATCGGCATGATTGATCCGGCGAGGCCCGAGGCGGCCGCCGCGGTGGCCACCTGCCAGAGGGCGGGCATCCGCCCGGTGATGATCACCGGGGATCATCCGCTGACGGCGCGGTATATCGCCGCTCAAGTGGGCATCGCCGCCGACGGGAATGTTGTCACCGGGACGCAGCTCGAGCGAACGTCGAGCGAGGAGCTCGAACGCCTGGCCGAATCCACGCCGGTCTACGCCCGCGTTTCGCCCGCGCACAAGCTCGACATTGTCGAAGCCCTCCAGCGGCGCGGCCAGATCGTGGCCATGACGGGAGATGGCGTGAACGACGCCCCCGCGCTCAAGCGCGCCGACATCGGCGTGGCCATGGGCATCACCGGCACCGACGTGGCGCGCGAGGCCGCCGACATCGTCCTGCTCGACGACAACTTCGCCACCATCGTCGCCGCCGTGGAAGAAGGGCGCGTGATTTACGACAACATGCGCAAGTTCATCCGCTACATTCTGGCGACCAACTCCGGCGAAATCTGGATCATGCTCACCGCGCCCCTGCTCGGCATGCCGTTGCCGCTGCTGCCGCTGCAAATCCTGTGGATGAACCTGGTGACCGACGGCCTGCCCGCGCTGGCCCTGGGCGTCGAAGCCCCGGAAGCGGACGTCATGAGCCGGCCGCCGCGCCCTCCGCGGGAAAGCTTTTTCGCGCGCGGGATGGGACTCCACATCATCTGGGTGGGAATGTTGATGGGCGTGGTGTCGCTGGCCCTCGGCCTGGGGTACTGGCGGGCGCACGATCCCAAGTGGCAGACGGTGCTATTCACCACGCTCACGCTTTCGCAAATGGCCAACGTGATGGCCATCCGTTCGGAGCGCCAGTCGCTGTTTCGCATCGGCCTGTGGAGCAACCGGCCCTTGCTGGGCGCCGTCACGCTGACGGTCCTGCTGCAACTGGCGCTGATCTACGTCCCGTTTCTGCAGCACGTCTTCAAGACGGTGGCCCTGCCCGCTGCGGACCTGGCTCTGAGTCTGGCCGCCAGCACGGTGATTTTCTGGGCCGTCGAACTCGAGAAGCGGCTCCTGCGGCGCCGCTAGCCCGGCGCCGCGCCCGGCCGTGCGTACCTGAGACATTGCGGGTGTATAGTCGGTGACATGAAGGGCGCGCGCGCGCAAACCTCGCCGGAAGCGGTGTTTCACGTGCACGAGGTCACGAAGGTCTACCGCATGGGAGATGTGGAGGTCCATGCACTGCGCGGGGTCACCCTCGATCTGCTTCCCGGAGAATTTGTCGTCCTGCTGGGCCCTTCGGGAAGCGGCAAGTCCACGCTGCTGAACATCCTGGGCGGGTTGGACGTTCCTACCAGCGGGGAAGTTTATTACCGCGATCACAACCTGACCGCCGCCGCGGCCGAAGAGCTCACGCGTTATCGCCGCGAACACGTCGGCTTTGTGTTTCAGTTTTACAACCTCATTCCCAGCCTGACGGCGCTTGAGAATACGCAGCTCGTGACCGACATTTCCGAAAACCCGCTCGACGCCGAAGAGTGTCTTCGCCTCGTCGGCCTGGCCGAGCGGCTGCATCATTTTCCCGCCCAGCTTTCCGGGGGCGAACAGCAGCGCGTGGCGATTGCCCGCGCGGTGGTGAAACGCCCCGAAGTGCTCCTGTGCGATGAACCCACCGGCGCGCTCGATTACATGACCGGCAAACTGGTGTTGGAAATCCTGGAACGCGTCAACCGGGAGCTGCGCACCATCACCGTGGTCATCACGCACAACGCCGCCATCGCCGCCATGGCCGACCGCGTGATTCACATCAGCAGCGGCACGATCGCCAGCATCACCCGCAACGAAAAGAAAGTTTCGCCCGATCAGATCTCCTGGTGAGGCGCACGTGACTTCGCTCCATCGCAAGCTGTTTCGCGACCTCTGGCACCTGCGGGGCCAGATGCTGGCCGTAGCCCTGGTGGTCGCTTGCGGGATCGCCACCTGGGTCACCATGCGCGGCGCCTGGGGCGCCATCGAGAGCGCCCAGCAGGACTATTACACCCGCTACCGCTTCGCCGGCATCTTTGCGCAGCTCAAGCGCGCTCCCGACGCGCTGGCGAGGCAGATCGCCCTGATTCCCGGCGTGGCCAGCGTGCAGCCGCGCGTCGTCGTGGAAGTGAACCTGGATGTTCCGGGCCTGGCCGATCCGGCGGTCGGCCGGGTGATTTCGATTCCCGAGCACCGCCGGCCCATGCTCAACGATCTGTTTCTCGTAGAAGGGAGATATGTCGAGCCCGGGCGGCCCGAGGAAGTGCTCGTGAGCGCCGCTTTCGCCGCCGCCAACCAACTCGGCGTCGGCAAGACGATCGGAGCCGTGATCAACGGGCGCTGGGAAAAATTGAAGATTGTGGGGATCGCCCTCTCGCCGGAATATGTCTACGAAATTCGGGGCGCCGAGGTTTTTCCCGATAACAGGCGTTTCGGCGTTTTGTGGATGAGCCGCGAGGCGCTCGGGCCGATGTTCAATATGGAAGGGGCGTTCAACGATGTTTCCCTCGCGCTCGCCCCGGGCGCCAGCCAGGCCGGAGTGATCGAGCGCCTGGATACGCTGCTGGCTCCCTACGGAGGCCTGGGCGCGTACGACCGCGAAGAGCAGATTTCGCACCGCTTCACCTCCGATGAGATCGCCCAGGATCGCGTCACCGGCATTTTCGTGCCGGCCATCTTTCTGGGCATCGCCGCCTTTCTGATTCACATCGTGCTCTCGCGGTTGATCGCCACGCAACGCAACTACATCGGCCTCCTCAAGGCGTTCGGCTACTCGGATGCTTCCGTGGGCCTCCATTACCTCGAATTTGCGCTGGTCGCGGTGCTGGCGGGCACGGCGCTGGGAATCCCCCTGGGGATCTGGCTCGGCAGGGGGCTCGCCGGAATATATCAGGATTTCTTCCGCTTTCCCGAGCTGCGATTCTCCGCCGGCCCGCGCATTCTGCTCTGGGCCGTGGGCATCAGCGCCGCGGCCGCCTGCCTGGGAGCCCTGGGCGGTTTGCGCTCCGCCATCTCGCTGCCCCCCGCGGAAGCCATGCGTCCGGAATCGCCGCCGCGTTTTCGCAGAGGTCTGGCCGAGCAGTTCGGTTTGGAACGATTGGTTTCCCTCTCCGGCCGGATGATCCTGCGAAACCTGGAGCGGCGGCCGTGGAAGGCGATCCTATCGGCGCTGGGGATGGCCTGCGCCGTCGCCATTCTGATCATCGGCTTCTATTTCTACGATGCCATCGACTACATCGTGCAGGTGGAATTTCAAACCGCGCAGCGGGACGACGTGACGATCACGTTCAACGAACCCCGCGGCACACAGGCGAGGCATGACGTGGGGCATCTGGTCGGCGTGCTCCGCGCCGAGCCGTTCCGGACCGTTCCGGCCCGGCTGCGCTTCGGCCCGCGCTCGCGGCGCATCGGGATTACGGGCCTTTCTCCGGACGCCGAACTCCGGCGCGTCGTGGACCGCCAATTGCAGGTCATCCCCATCCCTCCCGACGGGCTGCTGCTTTCTTCCAAGCTCGCCGCGATTCTCGGCGTTGCGCCGGGAGATGCGGTGACGGTGGAAGTGCTCGAGGGGAGCCGGCCGGTCCGCCGGGTGCTGGTGGCGGGTCTCGCCGATCAGTTGATCGGGATCTCCGCTTACATGGACATCCACGGGCTCAACCGCCTGCTGCGCGAGGAAGGATCGATTTCCGGAGCGAATCTGGCCGTGGATTCCGCGGCCACTCCGGCGCTGTACTCGCTGTTGAAGCAAACGCCGTCGGTGAGCGGCGTGCAGGTGCGCGAGGCGATGCTCGAAAGTTTCCGGCAGACGATTGCAAGAAGCCTGTCGATGTCCACGATGGCGCTGGTTGCGTTTGCCTGCGTGATCGCGGGCGCGATGGTCTACAATGGCGCCCGCATTGCCCTTTCGGAGCGGGGACACGAACTCGCCTCGCTGCGGGTGCTGGGCTTCACGCAGGGCGAAATCGCCGTCATGCTGCTGGGAGAGCAGGCGTTTCTGATGCTGGTATCGCTGCCCCTCGGATTCGCGCTGGGTTACGTCATCTGCTACGCGCTGACGATCGCGATGCAGACGGAACTGTATCGCATGCCGCTCGTACTGACGCCGAAAACCTACGTGATCGCTTTTTCCGTGGTGGCTCTGGCATCGGTGTTCACCGGCATCCTGATTTTTCGCCGGTTGCGCCGCATGGACTTGATCGGCGTGCTGAAGACGAGGGAATAGCTCTTGAACGCGAAACTTCTTCGCCGAACGTTTCTGGCGGTGGTGATCCTCGCCATCGCCGTCGCGGTGGTGTTCGCTCTGCGGCCCACGCCGGTCCTGGTCGAAACCGGACGCGTGCGCCGCGGCCCGATGCGGGTCACCGTGGACGAAGATGGAGAGACGCGCGCGCATGACCGCTTCGTCGTGGCCGCGCCGGTTTCCGGCCGCCTCCTGCGCGTGCCGTGGGAGGAAGGGAATGCCGTGCAGGCGGGCGCCGTCGTCGCTTCCATCCAACCGCTCCCGCTGGGCCAGCAACAGCGCGCCGAGGTGCGGGGCAGAATCGCCGCCGCGGAGAGTGCGGTATACGAAGCCGAGGCTTGTGTCCGCCACGCGCGTGTCGCCGACGAACAGGCCCGCCGGGATCTCGCCCGCGCCGCCGAGCTGGCGCGCCACGGCATTGTTTCCGCGCAAATCGCCGAGCAAGCGCGCACCGCCCAGGAGGCGAGCGGGGAGGAGTTGCGCGCCGCGCAGTTCAACGCGCGCCGCGCCGCCGCCGAACTCGAAGTGGCCCGCTCCGGCCTGCTGGGCTTCGCCAACGAAAGCGCCAGTCCCGCCAGACTGACGCTGCGCTCGCCGGTTGCCGGGCGCATCCTGCGCGTGGTGGAAAAAAGCGAGCGCGTGGTGCAGGCGGGGGAACCCATTGTGGTCATAGGCGACCCGGCAAAGATCGAAATCGTCGCGGATGTTCTCACCATCGACGCGGTGAACATTCGTGCCGGCGCTCCCGTTTTTCTCGAGGGTTGGGGCGGCGACCACCCCCTGCGCGCCCGTGTGCGGCTGGTCGAACCCTGGGGCTTCACGAAAATCTCCGCGCTGGGCATCGAGGAAAAGCGCGTCAACGTGATTTCGGACTTTGTCGATCCTCCAGGACCTCTGGCCGACGGATATCGCGTCGAGGCGCGCATCGTGATCTGGGAGACGCCCGAGGCTTTGAAAGTCCCGGGGAGCGCCACCTTTCGCGACCGGGGTGAATGGGCCGTCTACGTCGTCGAGGCGGGCCGCGCCCGACTGCGCCGCACCGAGACCGGCCACCGCAATCAGGACGAAGCCGAGGTTCTGCGAGGCCTCGCGGAAGGCCAGGAAGTCATTCTCCATCCCCCCAATAATCTCCGCGATGGCATGCGCGTGCGCAGCCGGTGATGCCGGCAGGCAACTCCTTGGGAGTGCAGCGGCGGGCCGCCGCTTTTTGCGGCTACTTCCGTGGTTCCACTGCGGATTTCAGATGATGGTGCCCAAGAGAGGACTCGAACCTCCACTCCCTTGCGGGAACTAGCTCCTGAAGCTAGCGCGTCTGCCAATTCCGCCACTTGGGCCAATCATGCGGCAAAAAACGAGGCTAGATCATATTGCCGTGCAGCCGATGGTTTGTCAACGAAGCAACCCGCGGACGGTACCATTGACCCCGTGTCCCGCTCCGCCCTACAGTGGCAGGGAGCCTGTCGGGTAGAGGAGGACGGCGTCATCATGGCCAGTGCCCGCGCAATGTTGGAACGCCGCCGTGCCAGCCGCATCGCCATCCGCATCCCGGTGCGGGTGTTCAGCGGCGACGTCGAGGGCGGCTCGCTGGCCGAGGCTCTCTCCATCAGCCGCTGCGGAGCGCTGCTGCGCACGACGTTCCTGCCCGAACTCGGCTCCCGCATCACGGTGGTCCACGGCATTTCCGCCGAGGTGCGTGAATTCCGCGTCATCCGCGTCTCCGGCCCCAACTCCGAAGGTTTCTTTGAAGTGGGCATCGAAATCCTCTTTCCGGAGCGGAACTTCTGGGGCATGCAATTCCCCGGCGAGCGCTAGACCGCGGGACATCCCTCGGCCCGCGACAGTGCTATAATCCCCGCAGGCGTCTACCTGACGTGCCCGCCCGGGCCGATGTGCCATTCGCACACCCCTCGCGCCGAGCGGGCGGGGAGGTAGCTATGGACGTGGTTCGGATGCTGCTCATGCTCTGGGGCGCCGTGACGGTAGTGCTCATCGTCGCCCTCATCTACCGCAGTACGCTGGCAACCCGCGAAGAAGACCAGATTTTTCTCGATCCCGCTGAAGATTCCATGGCCAACGAGCAACGCGCTATCGTGGCCAAGATCGAGAAGCTGAGCCGGCCGATCATGGCGCTGTGGGTGCTCTCCGGCGGACTCCTGGCGGTGATTGCCGGCGTGTGGGTCTGGCGAGGCTTTCAGAACTTCTGATCGCCGGGGCCCTGGGCGCTACGGTCGGGACCGATCGGGCGCGGGCGTTGGGGCCGGCGCGGAAGGCTGATCCGTAAGCGGCTGGACGTGTGTGGCCGGCTGCGCCACTTCGGACGTGTGGTTGTGCACGATCAGCCAGTTTTCGCCCACCTTGTTGAACACCAGCGTCGTCTGGCCGTAGGCGTTATACGGGCGCCCGTTGAATTCCGAAGCGAACTCCCACTGGTAGCAGGCCCAGGCCGTGTCGCCGTGCGTGAAGATGAACGTGTTCCGCCGGATCATCTGAATGCCCTGAAATCCCGCCCGCTGCTGGTTGTAGGCCGCGACGTAATTCTGCCAGCCGGTCAGCGGCGGATCGTACGTGCCGCGGACAAAGGTCACATTCTCCGCATAGTATTTGTGCATTAGCTCGACATCGCCGAGCTGAAAGCCCGCCAGCATATCCCCGATGTTGTGGTCGATCTGGTCGGCGGTGGACAACAGGGTTTTGGGCTGTGCCGGGTTCGTCGGCTCCGGCTCTTTCGGCTGCTTTTTCTTCTGCCCCGCCCAGGCCCCGCAGGAAACCGCCAGGATCAGCGCGGCGGCCGCCACGCAGGCCCAGCCTCGCTTCGACGCCCAGCGCCCAAGAATCTTGCTCATGTCGTTGCTCCTCCTTGACCGGATTTCACTGGGCGAGAATCGCCAATTTCCGCGCACCCTCATGGGTGTGGCGCGGCGTGCCGCGTCTGGCTCAGTAAATTAACGAACAGCCGGTAGGCCCCCGGCACGCCCGCCGGCAGTTGCCGGAAGAACGACAGCCCCGTGTAGATGTACACGCCCTGGCCGTCCCGCGCGTAGACCAGGCCGCCGGTGGCTTCGGCCTCTCCCGGATCGGTCAGCCCCAGCACGGCCTGGTAGCGCGCGTCCCACGTGCCCCAGAAATACAGGCCGCGCTCCTGCACCCAGCCCTCGAAATCCTTCAGCGATATTTTGTTCGGGGCATTGAGCAGCGGATTTCCCGGCGCGAGAAAGCGCACCGGCGAATGCGGGTCGGTGACGCGCGCCGCCTGGTCGGCCATCTTCGCCGGAAACGGCGCGGGCAGCAGCTTGTTCCAGGCGAAGTCGCGTTCGTACTGCACCAGCAGCGTGCCGCCATGCTGAACGTAATCGAGCAGGCGCGCGTTGGAGCGCGGGAGATCCGGGCGCAGCTCGTAGGCGCGGATGCCGGCGACGATCGCGTCGTAGCGGCGGAGGTCGCCGAAGGCCAGCGCCACTTCATCCAGCGCATCCACCTCGATGCCGATCTGCCGCAGCGTCTCCGGCAGCGGATCGTTCTCGGCGGTGATGTAGCCAATGCGCAGCCCGGCGGGCACGGCCAGATCGAGCACGTGCACGGTGGCGTCATCCGGCTCGCTCCAGTCGCGCGTCGGCACCGTGGGAATGGGCTCGAGCGACGTGCGGAAAGTTTCCGCGCCAAGCCGCGCGTAGGGATGCAGCGCATAGGCCCCCGGCGCGACTTTCGCCGGCGGCGTCACCACAAATTTGATGAGCTGGTCGCCGGGCCCCGGAAAATCCAGCGGGGCCATCGGCTGCGCGCTCCACCCCTCCGGCACGTCGAGTCCGACGGAAACCTTTGCCGCCGGGGCGCCGTGATAACGCACGCGCGCCAGCAAGGCCACCGGCGCCGCCGCCCGCCGCGCCGGAACCATCACTTGCGCCGGTTCGACGGTCAGCGTCACCGCCGGAACCAGTTCCAGCGGATAGATTTCAATGCCCGTGGTCTTGGCCTCGGCCGATTCCACGGGCTGCTCGATCGTAAAATCGTAGCCGTCGAGCGTCGCGCGCAGCGCCAGCCGGACCAGCGGCGGCGGGAACGGCAGGATGGCATCGGACGGCGAGTGGGGCGGCGTGGCCCCGGCGGGAATCGCCACCGTGAAGCGGTAGCTGTTGCTTCCCGCTTTCGCGTCCGCCAGCGTGGCGGTCCATCCGGTCGGCACTCGCAGACTGGATTGGTCCACCGCCCATTTCACCGGCACGGCGGGCTGATCGAGGAAGCGCACGTCCACCGAAAAAGTCCCGCCGGCCACGAGTTCGTGGCGGTCCGCCTGCGTGTCGATGGGCAGCGCGATGGCGGTCGTGAGCGCGGCATCGATCCTTTGTTTCACGCCGTCGAGTTCGTAGACCGCCGCCGCGCTTTCCTCGCCCCCGGCGCTGGAAACTTTCTCGCGCAGCGCCGCCACTTGCTTGCCCGCTTCGGCCAGCGCATGGGCGGCGGCCGGGCGGTCCGGCGCCAGCGCCGATCGCGCTGCGGCTCCCAGCGACTGGTCCGCCGCGGCCAGCGCCGGCGCCAGCACCGCTTGCAGCTTCGGGAAGCGCGCCGCCAGAGAAGTCACCGACTCGGACAACATCACCGCGTCGAATCCGCCCCCGGCTTCCGCGCCGCGCTCGGTCATCAGAAACACGGGCCGGCGGAAAAACGGATTGCCGAAAAACGACGGCGTGCCCTGCGACCGGTGTTGCGCGTGCCCTTCCATTCCCATGACCACGTAGCTCTTGCCCCACAGCGGGGACACATCGTTGACCGGCAACGGCACCGCGCCCGCGGGCGCCGGCGGCGCCACCGGGCCGAAGCCAAAGGCCGCGGGACGCAGCTCCAGCCCCACCTTCCAGGGCTTCAGGCCTTCCGCGATCTGCTCCGGGAATTTCGTGGGATCGGCGGCGGCCGCCACCGCTTGCGGCACGTAGAGGCCGCTGGCCTGGTGCTGCCCGTGTCCGAAATGGACGCCGCCCCATCCGTTGATCACCACGTCGGGCCGGTAGGTGCGAATCACGCGCACGATGTCCTCCACCGGCACATCGCCCCAGGCCGTCATCGTGTCGGCGGCGCTCTTGGAAAACCCGGTATCCACGGCGCGCGTGAAAAATTGATGCACGCCGTAGTGCTGCCCGGCCGCCAGCAGTTCCGTCGTGCGAATCACTCCCAGCTGGCCGCCCTGTTCCGGACCGATGGCGTTCTGCCCGCCCTGCCCGCGGGTGATTTGCAACATCGCCACATCGGCATAGAGCCCGCGCGACAGATACGCCAGCAGGCTCGCCGATTCATCATCCGGATGCGCCGTGATGTAGAGGATGCGCGTTGCGACGTGCGCCTTGCCGAGCGCCTCGACCATGTCCGGCAGCGATTGCGCCTGAACCCGCGGCGCGGAACCCGCCGCCACCAGTGCGGCCATCACCGCCGCTGCCATCCATCTGCTTCGCATCATCCGCTTGTTCACCGGGCGCTCTCCTGAAACGGCCATTGGCGCGCCATCCGCGCGCGTCCTAAATATACAAGAACTCCCGCCCCCGCCGCTGCCAGCGATGCCAGCATCGGTTTCCGTCCCGTGGAAATGAAAATGCCCACCCACCCGGCGATGGCCAGCACCACCGGCAGCGGATAGAGCCACATCCGGAAGGGCAGCCGTTCGCTCCCCCAGCGCCGCCGCAGCAGCATCAGCCCCACCGCCTGGCCCACGAATTGGATGATGCAGCGCATCGCCAGGATGGCGCGAATCACGGAAACCAGGCTGAACACCAGGCTGAAGGCCATGGCCGCCGCCCCCAGCGCCACCAGCGAAATGTGCGGGAAATGTTTTTTTGGGTGCACGCGCCCGAAGACGGAGAAAAAATTCCCGTCCAGCGCGGCGGCGTACGGCACGCGCGAGTAGCCCAGCATCGCCGAAAACACCGAGCCCAGCGCCGTCACCAGAATCAGACTGGTCGCCAGCGCCGCCCACCGGCCGCCGTAGGCCCGCTCGATGAATGTGCTCACGATGAATTTCGAGCTCGCCGCTTCGCGCCACGGAATCACGCTCAAAATGCTCACCTGCATGGCCAGATACAGCACGGTGATTCCCAGGATGGAGATGAAAATAGCGCGCGGAATGTTGCGCTCGGGATCTTTCATCTCCCCGCCCAGATTGCAGACGTTGTAGTAGCCGAGATAGCTGTAAACCGTTTGCACCATGCCGTGGCCCAGCCCGGCCAGCAGCACCCAGGAAAACGCGCGGTCGACGCCGGAAAAATCGAACACGCGGTGCAGGCCGCCGGGCGCCAGAAAATGACCCGCGCCGCCCCAGATGATCCACACAATCGTGCCGATCACAATCGCGCTGAACACGATGGAAATGCGCCCAATCTCCGCGATCCGCCTGTAGAGCAGCACCACCACCAGCACGATGATCCCGGCGGCGATGATGTGCTCCGCATACGGGCCAAAGGGCCGCGCCATGGCCGTGAGCCAGCTCGACCGCGTCACCAGAAATGTCGAGTATTGCGCGAACCCCAGCGCCCCCGACGCGATGCTGAGCGGCCCCTGAAACACCGTCTGCCAGATGAACAGGAACGACAGCAGGTGTCCCCAGCGCGCCGGGCCGTACGCTTCGCGCAGGAAGACGTAGCTTCCTCCGGCCTGCGGCATCGCCGCGCCCAGTTCCGCCCAGATGCAGCCGTCCAGCGCCGCCAGCGCCGCGCCCGCCGCCCACGCCAGCAAGCTCGCCGGCCCGTGCATCGCCTGAATCACGAAGGGAATCACGACGAACGGCCCGATGCCCACCATGAACGTCATGTTGAGCGAGGTCGCTTCGACCAGCCCCAGCCCGCGTTCGAGTTTTTGCGCTTCGCTCATCGCCCCTGCCTTCAAGGTCGGCAAAGCATAGCAAGAAAGCCCGCGCTTTGCTCCCCGGACGTTGCTCCGCCCGCCGCACCCGCCGCCGCCCCGGAGCGGAGGAATCTCGCTTCCACTTCGCAGCGCAGGATAGAATAAGACGTGGCACCGCCACTCCTGGCTGTGCTCTGATGGGCAGACCGATGCGCCACCGTCACGCTGGTCTCTGCTGCGTTTTTCTTTCGCTGCTCGCCGCGCTCTGCGCCGCGCCGGCCCGCGCGGGCGGGCTCGCGCCTTCGCCGCAAGCCGCGCACGTGCTCGACCTGATCTACGCCGGCGATCCCGACGCGGCCATTGCCAGCGCTCGCGCCCTCCAGCAGGCCCAGCCCGAAAATCCTCTCGGCGTTTTGCTCGAAGGCGAAGCCACCTGGTGGAAAATGTACTGTGCGGCCTGCGAAATCAAATGGGGCATGCTAGACGCCTGGAAGCGCGGCAAAAATCCGGAAGACGACGCCTATCTCGCTCTCGCCGATAAGGCCATCGAGCTGGCGCGCGCGCAGCTCGCCAAATCCGACACCGCCGAAATGCACGTCTACGCCGGGCTGGGCCTGGCCCTCAAGGCGCGTCTCTATGGGCTGCGCGACGAACGCCGCAATGCCGCTCGTGCCGGCGTCGCCGCCCGCACGGAATTTGTGCACGCCCTGCAGCTCGATCCCGACATGGCCGACGCCTCCGCCGGCCTGGGACTCTACAACTACTACGTCGACACCCTATCCGCCATGGCCAAGGTGATGCGCTTCTTTATGGGCATCCCCGGCGGAAGTAAACAGGAAGGAATCCGCCAGCTGCAGGCCGGCATGGACCACGGTGTGTTAGTGGCCGTCGACGCCCGCTTCTACCTGGCCAAGAATCTCCGCACCTATGACCACCGCTACGCGCAGGCCTTGCCCGTGGCCGAACCCCTCGCCGCGCGCTACCCGCGCAATGCCCTGTTTCTACTGCTGGCCGGCAATCTCAACGCCGAGCTGGGCCGCCACGCCAAGGCCGCCGACTATTTTCACGCCGCGCTCGCCTCGGCGGACTCCGATCCCAACCCCGCCTGCGCCGCTCGCACCCGCACCCTCGCCAATTCCTTCCTGAGCATGTCCCATTAGTCGGCTGCTGAAGAGTCTGTGTGACACACAGTTCACCGAGAGGAGCATAGGGAACACGGAGAGGCGCCGGGCAAATGGCCGGTGATTCGTCGAGGATGCCAGCTGGTTAGCGCTGCGCGGACTCTACTTGTTCGAAGGCGTGATAGGACGAGCGGACCAGCGGCCCGGATTCGATGTGCCGGAAACCCATCGGCATGCCCAGGCGCTTGAATTCGGCGAACTCATCCGGGTGGACGTACCGCTCGATGGGCAGGTGCTCGGGCGTGGGCTGCAGGTACTGCCCTAGCGTCAGGATGTGCGTGCCCTGCGCGGCAATCTCTTCCATGGCCTGCAAGACTTCCTCGCGCGTCTCGCCCAGGCCGAGCATCAGGCCCGTCTTCGTGGGGATGTCGGGAGCCATTTCGCGCGCGCGGCGCAACACCTCCAGCGAGCGCTCGTAGACCGCGCCTTTGCGCACGCGCCGGTAGAGCCGCGGCACCGTCTCGACATTGTGGTTGAGCACGTCGGGGCGCGCGGCCATGAGCGTTTCCAGCGCCGGCCAGTGGCCGCGAAAGTCGGGGATCAGCACCTCGACCTTGCAGCCGGGCACGCGCCGGCGAATTTCCGTAATGGTGCGCGCGAAGATGGCCGCGCCGCCGTCGGGCTGATCGTCGCGGTTCACCGACGTGACCACCGCATAGCGCAGCCCCATTTTTTCGGCCGCCTCGGCCACGCGGTCGGGCTCGGCTTCATCGGGCGGCGCCGCGGGCTTTCCGCTGGGCACCGCGCAGAACCCGCACGCCCGCGTGCAGATGTTGCCCAGAATCATGAACGTCGCGGTGCGGTGCTCCCAGCATTCCCCCATATTGGGGCAGCGCGCGCTCTCGCAGACCGTGTGCAGGTCGCGCGTGCGCATGATCTGCTTCAAGTCCTGGTAATTGGAGCCGCCCGGAAACCGCACGCGCAGCCACGACGGCCGCGGATGCCCCTCCGGCGGCTGGCTCGTACTCCCGGGAACGATGTTGAATGGGGATGCCATAGGACCGCCTTCATTGTACCCGTGCCCACCCCCCCGAAACAATCCGCCCCCCAGGGCCTAAAGTAGTGCCTCGAGGCGCCGATATAACCATTAGTCGTGTTTCGCGGGCTGGCAAGCCGCGTACAGTATTTGAGCTTTACATGCGTACCCGGCCTCTGCTGAGCCTGACGGGCTTTCAGCTTATGTCCGGGGGTGCCGTATGTCGGCAGTGTCATTTCAGATCAACCCGCTTCTCCAGGAAGCGCAAACGGAATCCACCAACCAGCAGAGTACCCCCGCGGCCACCTCCGCCGGCCCCAGCCAGACACACGGAGCGGCCGCTCCGCAGGACACCGTGATGCTCTCTGGCAGCGCTTCCGAGGGGCAGCAGGCGCGCGACCCCAAGCACGGCGATTTCGAGCAGAACGCCTTCTTCCTCGCCGAAGGCGATGTCTTCACCAACGCAGGGAATGCGCACGCCAAGCAGGGGCTGTCCGTGCCGCCAATGCGGACTCTCCCCTCCCACGCTCCGGTCGACGTCAACCAGGCGCAGGACCCCAACGCCGCCGCTGCGGAAGCCGCGCCCAATCAGGATGCGGCCGCGGGTGGCGCGAGCGCCCCCGGTGCGCCGGGCGGCGGGAATTCGCAAACGCCGCAGCAAGAGCTCATCCGGCTCGATCAGACGCTGCGCCAGATGGGCATCAACCCCCAGACCATCGCGCTGTTCAGCCGCATGGCCATGCTGCGCTACTCCAAAAATCCCGACGCGCTGCGCACGCTAGTGGAGCAAATGCAATCCGCCGCCCAGCAACTCGCCGGACGATTCGGCGCCAGCCAGCGCGTTTCGACCAACCTCCCATCGGACAACCAACCGGTCACAAACCCGGCGCCACCGGCGCCCAGCCTCTACGCCCAGCAAGTCAAGCAGCTGCAAGTCACGTTCGCCGCCGTTCAAGAGCCAGCGCCCCCAGCCCCCGCCCATCCCGATTCGGGAAGCGCCACCCTGAATTTGAAGGCTTAGTTGCCCATTTAGCTCCCAATCGTCCCGCAACCTGTTTGAATTAAGCCACATGCATATCTGCGGAATTGTTGTATTATGGACACGCCTCAAACAAATGACTTGGCGCATGGTTTGTAACCTATTGTAAATAAAGGTATAAAGATAGATCGCCACGGCCCGTAAAGTGCCTTGGAAAACTCGATCTTTGATGGCCTATCAATTCACAATTCAGCGCCCGGTAGAAGTCGAGGGCATCGGACTGCACACCGCCGTGCCGGGACGCCTGCGGCTGGTGCCCGCTCCGGCGGACACCGGGATCGTATTCCGGCGCGTGGATCTCGACAACTTCGAGATCGAGGCGCACGTGCGCAACGTGGCGCGTGTCAGCTACGCCACCAGCCTGATGCGCCAGAGCGTGCTGATCTCGACCACCGAGCATTTGCTGGCGGCGCTCTACTGCTGCGGCGTGGACAATGTTTACGTCGAGTTGGACGCGCTCGAGGTGCCCATCCTCGACGGCTCCTCGCAGCCCTTCATCGACCTGCTGGCCCAGGCGGGCACGCGCCGCCAGCGCCGCGCGCGGCGGTACCTCCGCGTGGTCAAGCCGCTGGAATTTTCCGATGGCGACCGCCGCATCGGCATCTATCCCGACGACGAATTCCGCGTCCACTGCTTTGTGGACTACGACCATCCTTCCGTCGGCCCCCAGGAAATCGAGCTGCCCGTCGACCGCGAGACGTTCTGCCGCGAACTGGCCGCCGCGCGCACCTTCGGTTTCGTCCGGGATTTTCCGGGCCTGCGCGAGATGGGCCTGATTCGCGGCGGCTCGATGGACAACGCCATCGTCCTTGACGACGCGGCCATTCTGAACGGCCCGCTGCGCTTCGCCGACGAATTCGGCCGCCACAAAGCGCTCGATCTAATCGGCGATCTGGCCCTGGTCGGACTTCCGCTGCAAGCGCGCGTCGTGGCCCACCGCGCCGGCCACGCCCTGCACACGCAGCTCGTCACCCGCCTGCTGCAGGACCGCTCCCTCTGGATCGAAACCACCGAGGAGCCCGCCCCCGTCGCCGCCCCTCCTTCCGCTTCCGCCTCGGTTTCCGCGCTCAGCTGAACCGCAGCTCCCTCACATCGCCCAGTGCTCCTATGCCTTTGTAGCGGCCGCCTTTAGGCGGGCCCGTCTCCCGGCTGGTGGCGAGGAACGGGATCCGCCCGTAGGACTTTAGTCCTATTGGCGGGCGTAGCGGCTGGCACTAACGTCTACCCCATGGCAAACTCCGGGAGCACGACGCAGGAGAAGCAGAGGTTGGTTTTGGACACCGGCAGACGCCGCAGCATGCGCGTGCTGCTCAGCGTGCCGATTCGCGTGAGCGGCAAGGACGGCCGGAACCGCGACTTCGACGAAGAAACGCGGACGCTGGTGGTCAACGCGCACGGCGCGCTGATCTCGCTGGCGGCGGCCGTGGTGGCCGGCCAGCAAATCACCGTCTCGGACCATGCCCTGCGACAGTCCCGCGATTGCCGCATCGTCTACCTGGGCGGCGGCATCTCGGGACGGATTCAGATGGGCATCGAGTTCGCCCAGCCGTCTCCGACTTTTTGGCCCATTGATTGTCCCCCCGACGATTGGGGTGTGCCGCAAGACTGATCCCGAGAGCCGCAGCGCGCTACTATTTTTCGCGCCACGCAGCGCCCACGAGAAACTTTTCCGCGCCGCAGCGCTGGCTACCGCAGCGGCGGGCTATGGACCGTGGCGGGACCATTCGTTTCGTAGCGGATCACGCCCGTTTGGTCGACCAGGAAACTCCGCCGTCCGGTGCTTCCCCGCGTGACGGGATCTGCGTTGACGACAAAGCCGTCTGCGGCTCCCGGAGCCGTGCAGCCCTTCGCAGCGGCCTGGGGCGATAAGACCGGCGGCTGATCGTCGGCGGGAGCTTGCGGCGTATACGTGAAGAAGTAGCCCGTCTTCTGCCCTGCCACCAGGTTGCGGTCGATCAACCCCGCGTGATCGCAGTTCGGGCGCCCCGACGCGGGCATGCCGAGCACATAGACGCTGGCGGGAAAGCCGTTGGCATAAGTGTCGTTGTACATTGTGGCCGCACTGCCCATCACGCGCAGCGAACCCACGGCGGAAGACTCGTTGGCCGCCATGCGGGCGCGCAGCAAATTGGGGATGGCGATGGCCGCGACGATCAGCATCACCGGAATAATCGCTACTCCCGTGTACCCCAGCGCTAGCCCGGTGATGGCCATGCCCCGCCCGGTGATCCGCCCGGCGGCCTTGCGAATATCGGCGAGCGACAGATGGCCCAGCACGATGGCCAGCAGCGCGATCGGAAAAATAAAAAAGAGCAGGCCGCACAGCAGGCTGCCGATGGCCTTGCCGCTGATTTCCGTGGGGCCGGTGTAGGGCTGCGCGGGAGCGCCATAGCCCGCGCCCGGCGGCAGCATGTCCTTCTGGCCTTGCAGGGCCGCTCCGCACTTGCTGCAAAACCGCCCGTCGTTGGAATTGTTCGCGCCGCACAGCGCACAAAACATGCCGCACCTCCCGGAGCTCGTGTTTCCCGGTGAATATGCAGGTTTGGTTATCGTGTTCACAGGCAAAAGTCAATCAATTCCCCGATTGCCAAAGGCGGCGAGGGAAGCGACAATAAGCCCGCGCACATGGCCGCCAACGACACCAGCGTGATCGTACTGGCCGCGGGCAAGGGGACGCGCATGCGTTCCGACCGCGCCAAGGTCTTGCACCGCGCCGGCGGACGTTCCCTGATCGAGCAGGTGATCCGTGCCGCCCAGGCGCTCAAGCCGGCGCAACTCGTCGTGGTCGTTGGCCATCAGGCCGAAGACGTCGGCGCGATTGCCGCTGGGCTGGGCGCGCAGACCGTCCTGCAGCAGCCGCAGCGCGGCACCGGCCACGCCTTGCAAGTGGCGCGCCGCGCCCTCCGCAAAAGCGCGAAGTTTGCCATCGTGGTCCCCGGAGATGCTCCGCTGCTCCGCACGCAGACCCTCGCGGCGCTGCTTGATACGCACCGCCGCGGTGAAGCCGCCGCCACCATTCTCACCGCCGAACTCGCCGACCCTTCGGGCTACGGCCGGATCGTGCGCGATTCCGAAGGGCGCGTGCAAGCCATCGTCGAGGACAAAAGCGCGACGCCCGAGCAGCGCGCCCTGAACGAAGTGAATTCCAGCATCTACTGCTTCACGCTGGAAAAACTCTGGCCGTGTCTCGCCGCGCTGCGCCCGAACAACGTGCACCGCGAGCTTTATCTCACCGACGCCATCGCCCTGCTGCGCCAGCGCAACGAGCGCGTGCTCGCCGAAATCGCGCCCGACCCGCACGAAATCCTCGGCTGCAACACGCGCGCGCAGCTCGCCGATGCCGACCGCGTGTTCCGGGCGCGCAAGGCCGCCGAACTCATGGACGCGGGCGTCACGATCTATTTGCCGGAAACCGTGGTGATCGATCCCGAAGTCACCGTCGGCCCCGACACGGTGATCGAGCCGGGCGCGCAGCTGCTTGGCAAGACGCGCGTGGGCGCGCGCTGCCAGATCCGCACCGGCAGCATCCTCCACGACATGCGCGTGGACGACGAGGCCGTCGTCGGCCCGCATACCAATGCGGATTCGTCCCACGTCGCTTCGCACGCGCAGGTGGGGCCGTTCGCGCGGCTGCGTCCCGGCGCGGACATCCGCGCGGGCGTGCGCGTCGGAAATTTCGTCGAGGTGAAGAATTCCGTGCTGCACGAAGGGGTGAAGGCGCAGCACCTGACCTATTTGGGCGATGCCACGGTGGGCCGCGATTCCAACATCGGCGCGGGCACGATCACCTGCAATTACGACGGCGTCGCCAAGCACCACACGGCCATCGGGAGCCGCGTCTTTATCGGCAGCGACACGGCCATCGTCGCGCCGGTGCGCATCGGCGACGGGGCGTACATCGGCGCGGGCTCGGTGATCACGGAAAATGTTCCCGCCGACGCGCTGGCCCTCGGCCGCGGCCGCCAGGTCAACAAGCCCGGCTGGGCCCGGGCGCGCCGCGCCGAATTGAGGCACGCCGCCCACGGGAAAGCGAAGCCGCGCGCGAAACGCCGCGCGCCCCGCCGCAAGAAATCCCGCCGCCGCTGATGCACGCAGGCCACGCGAGGTTTTAATGTAGCGCCGCGGACTTCAGCGCGGCACTGGAAATGTGATTGGATTTCGCGCTGGAACCGCTTCGAACGGGAAGCGATTTAGCCCGCCTTAAAGCCCCCTTAAATGGCAAAAAGTGCGCCGTTTTGGCACCGTAAGGCGCCCTAAACGCGGCCTCCGAAGAGAGATCCTTCGACTGCGTCCCGCGCCCGCCGAAATGCGGCGGAAGAGAAAGGCGCGGGACTCCGCTCAGGATGACGGCGCGAGGGTGGGCGCTCTAAGGACGAGGCGGGCGCGACGCAGGACGAGGGAAACAAGAAAACGGAACGAGCGGCGAGTCAAGCGGGTCAGAGTGGAGCATCGAAAGAAAAGACAAAAGCAGATCCCTTCCCGCAACATCGTCCGGGACGCAAACACCGCGCACCCCCATCCGCAAAAGGCGCGGCTGGGTTCGGGATGACAGCCCTCTCCGTTTTAACGGGCTACTAAGATGCGCGGCTTTTGCGCGGGGGCTGTGCCGAGGTGCGGGCACTTGGGCGTCGGGGATGTGTTAGAATTTAGTTCGGAGATTTCGCGCGATGAAATTCGGAGTGGTGCAATTTCCGGGGTCCAACTGCGACGATGACGCGCATCACGCCATCGGCGCGGTGATCGGCCAGCCCGTCGAATTTATCTGGCATCAGTCCGAACAGGTTTCCGGCTTCGACGCCATCATCCTTCCTGGGGGATTTTCCTACGGCGACTATCTGCGCACCGGCGCGCTGGCGCGTTTTTCACCGGTGATGCGCGCGGTGGACCGCTTCGCGCGTGCGGGCGGACTGGTGCTGGGCATCTGCAACGGATTTCAGATTCTGCTCGAGGCGGGATTGCTTCCGGGGGCGATGATGCGCAACCAGGGGCTGCGTTTTCTCTGCCGGCAGGTGCACGTGCGCGTGGAAAACACGGACACGCCGTTCACCTGCAGGGCGCGTGCCGGGCAGGTGCTGCAAATTCCCATCGCGCACATGGAAGGAAACTATTTTTGCGACGCGGCGACGTTATCCGAGCTCGAGCGCAACGGGCAGATCATCTTCCGGTACGCCACGCCGGAGGGGCGCGTGGACGAGCGCAACCGCGAGGCCAATCCCAACGGCTCGCTGCGGGCCATTGCCGGCATCTCCAATCGCGAGCGCAACGTCGTGGGGCTGATGCCCCATCCGGAGCGCGCCGTGGAACTGGCGCTGGGCTCGGCCGACGGGCTGGTGATTTTCCGCTCGATGGTGGAAAGCCTGACAAGGCGCGGCGCCGAGCGGGTTTCCGCGTGACGCCGAATTTCATTCGCCGTAGCGGGATGTAAAGAAAGAACGCACCGCAGAGGCGCAGAGAAAGCCAAAAGCGCCCGCCTTCCCGATACAACCCATCGGGACGCAAACGGCGCGAAAGGCGGCCGCTACAGATGCCCGTTGTGACAGCGGAGAAATTTGGGGCAGGGCGCAGCAAGCAGCGCCCCTACGGCCGATTACGTACCGTGAACTCATGGCAAGTTATTTCCGGGGCGCAACACTAGGCGAACCGGCGGCGAAACGCGGGGACGCGCAACCACCTCTCCATGGCGACGATCAACACGGACATCAAGGTCACGCCGCAGATCGCGGCGGAGCACGGGCTCACCGCGGAGGAGTACGCGCGCATCCAGAAGATTCTGGGGCGCGACCCGAACTTCACCGAGCTGGGCGTGTTCAGCGTGATGTGGAGCGAGCACTGCTCGTACAAATCCTCGCGCGTGCACCTGAAACGGCTGCCGACCACCGGCCCGCGCGTGGTGCAGGGTCCGGGCGAAAACGCCGGGGTGGTGGACATCGGCGACGGCCTGGTCGCTGTTTTCAAGATCGAATCGCACAACCATCCGAGCTTCGTCGAGCCGTTTCAGGGCGCGGCGACGGGCGTGGGCGGGATTCTCCGCGACATTTTCACGATGGGCGCGCGGCCCATTGCGGTGCTCGATTCGCTGCGGTTTGGGCCGATTACCTCAGGGGCTAAAGCCCCGGAGAGTAAGGCGGGCCAGGCGGCACGGCTAAAGCCGTGCCCTGACGAGCCGGCGGCGGAGGAGCTGACGCGCAACCGGCACATTCTGGACGGGGTGGTGCGCGGAATCGGATTTTACGGCAACTGCTTCGGCGTGCCGACGGTGGGCGGCGAGGTGATGTTCGAGCCGTGCTATGCGAATAACCCGCTGGTAAACGCGCTGGCGCTGGGCATCGCGCGGCGCGAGGAGCTTTTCTTCGCGCGCGCGCAGGGCGCGGGGAATCCGGTGATCTACGCCGGGGCGAAGACGGGCCGCGACGGCATTCACGGCGCGTCGCTGCTGGCGTCGGCGGAATTCAGCGAGGAGTCGCAGCAGAAGCGGCCCAACGTGCAGGTGGGCGACCCGTTCATGGAGAAGCTGCTGCTGGAGGCATGTCTGGAGGCGATGCGCACGGGCGCGATCGTGGCCATCCAGGACATGGGCGCGGCGGGGCTGACGAGTTCGAGTTCCGAGATGGCGTCGCGCGGCGGCCTGGGCATTGAGATCGATCTGACGCGCGTGCCGCAGCGCGAGACGGCCATGACGCCGTACGAAATGCTGCTGAGCGAATCGCAGGAGCGCATGCTGCTGGTGGCCGAGCGCGGGCGCGAGCGCGAGGTGTTCGAGGTATTTCACAAATGGGGGCTTGACGCGGTGGAGATCGGGCGCGTCACCGGCGACGGCCTGCTGCGCGTGCTGCACGACGGGCGCGTCGCCGCGGAAATTCCCGCGCACGCGCTGGCGGAGGAAGGGCCGCGCTACCAGCGTCCCATGGCCGCGCCCAAGGCGAGCGCGACGGCGCCGATGCGCCCCGAAGATTTCCTACGCGAGGGAGCGGACCTCACCGAGAATTTCCGGCGGCTGCTGGCGTCTCCGGCGATCGCATCGAAATACTGGATCACCGAGCAGTACGACTCGATGGTGCGCACCAACACGCGCCGCGGGCCGGGCGCGGGCGATGCCGCAGTGCTGCGGCTGAAGGGGAGCAAGCGCGCGCTGGCCATCAAGACGGACGGCAACGGGCGGTGGGGTTTTCTTGCGCCGCGCGCGGGCGCCATGCACGCGGTGGCCGAATCGGCGCGCAACGTGGCGTGCACGGGCGCGCGTCCCATCGCCGCGACCAACTGCCTGAATTTCGGCAATCCGGAAAAGCCCGAGGTAATGTGGCAGTTCAGCGAAGCCATCGACGGCATCGCCGAGGCGTGCCGCGCGCTGGAAACGCCGATCACCGGCGGCAACGTCAGCTTCTACAATGAAACGCTGGGGAAACCGATCTATCCGACGCCGGTGCTGGGCGTGCTGGGGCTGCTCGAAGACGCCGAGTGCGCGCTGGGCTCGGCGTTTTGCCATGAGGGCGATGCCATTGTCCTGCTCGATGGCGGAGGTGCTTCGGCGGGCGCCGAGTCATTCTCCTCGTCGGAATATGCGAAGGCGATTCACGGAGTGGTGGCGGGCGCGCCGCCGGCCATCGATCTGGCCGCGGAGAAGCGGTTGATTGACTGCCTGGTGCAGCTGGCCGGGGAGCGCGCGATACTTTCCGCGCACGACGTGAGCGACGGCGGGATGGCGGTCACGCTGGCGGAGAGCTGCTTTGACAGCGAAGGATTCGCCGCGGACGTGGATCTGGGCGCGCAGGACGCGCCGGCCGAAGCGGCGGTGTTCGGCGAACGCGGCGCGCGCGCGGTCGTGTCGCTTTCGCCCGCATCTCTTGCCCGCGTCGGAGCAATTGCGGCACAATATGGTGTTAAGGCACAGCCCATCGGCAGGGTCACGCGCGGCGAATTTCGCATCCAATATAGAGGTGTTCCTGTGATTCGCGGGATGATCGACTCGTTTCGGCAGGCCTGGAGCGAGTCGCTCGGAAAAGCACTCGGGAGCGCATGATGTCCAGGGCCGGTAAGTCGAGAAAAAGCAGATCCCTCACACCGTCCGCAAACAACGCGTCCGGGTTCGAGATGACATGGTGTGTTAGGGAGAGATTGGTAGGGAAAGCACTCGGAAACGCATGACATCCAAGATCCACATCCTCGACGACGATCACTTCCACGACCACTGCGGCGTGTTCGGGATTCTGGGGCATCCTGAGGCGGCCAAGCTGGCGTACCTGGGGCTGTACGCGCTGCAGCATCGCGGGCAGGAATCGGCGGGCGTGGCGGTCACCGACGGGGCGGAGCTGCGGGATTACAAGGCGATGGGGCAGGTGCAGGAAATTTTCACGCCGGAAGTGCTGGCGCATCTGCCCGGGTGGGCGGCCATCGGGCACACGCGCTATTCGACCGCCGGGGACACATCGCTGGTGAACGCGCAGCCCATCGTGATCGACTGCAACAAAGGCAAGCTGGCGCTGGGGCACAACGGCAATCTGACCAACGCAATCGAGATGCGGCGGCGGCTGGAGCATCGCGGCTCGATTTTCCAGACGACGAGCGACACGGAAGTGATCGTGCATCTGGTGGCGCGCAGCACGGCGCGGAATTTGCCCGGGGCTCTGGCCGACGCGCTCTGCCAAGTGGAAGGCGCGTATTCGCTGCTGGTGCTGACGCCGGACGAGATGTACGCGATTCGCGACCCGCGGGGTTTCCGGCCGCTGGTGCTGGGCCGGATCGACGGCGCGTGGGTGGCGGCGTCGGAGACCTGCGCGTTCGATCTGATTGATGCGGAATACGTGCGCGACGTCGAGCCGGGCGAGATGCTGCGGATTTCGCGCAGCGGCCTGGAATCGATCCGCTTCGCGCCGGAAAAGCCGCATCAATACTGCATTTTCGAGCACGTCTATTTTTCGCGGCCCGACAGCGTGATCTTCGGCCGGCCGGTGAACCGCAGCCGCGAGCAGCTGGGACGCCTGCTGGCGCGGGAGCATCCGGTGCAGGCCGACATGGTGACGCCGCTGCCGGATTCGGGCGTGCCGGCGGCGGTGGGCTACGCGGCCGAATCGGGCATCCCGTTCCGCATGGCCCTGATCCGCAACCATTACGTGGGGCGGACGTTCATCGAGCCGGAGCAGTCCATCCGCGATTTCGGGGTGAAGCTGAAGCTGAATCCGGTGCGCAAGGATATCGAGGGGCAGCGCGTGATCCTGGTGGATGATTCGATCGTGCGCGGCACGACGAGCCGGAAGATCGTGCGGCTGGTGCGCGAGGCCGGTGCGGCGGAGGTGCACGTGCGCATCAGCTGCCCGCCGACGATTTCGCCGTGTTATTACGGCATTGACACGCCGCGGAGGGACGAGCTGATCGCCGCGCAGAAGTCGGTCGAGGAGATCCGGCAGTACCTGGGCGCCGATTCGCTGGGGTATCTTTCGCTTCCGTCACTGCGCGAGGCGGTGGAGGACCGGCAAGGAAAGTTTTGCACGGCTTGCTATACCGGCAGCTATCCGACCGAGCTGGTGCAACTGGAAGTGGAGGCTCATCGTGAAAGCTGAAGCCGTGGTGGAGCCGAAGGGCAAAGGCCAGGCCGTGGCGGCCGAGGACACGCCGCGCGACCGCGTCTGGCAGGAAGTGGTTTCGTGGTTTTGGGTGATCGTGGCGTTTCTGCTGATTGAAGGGACGCTGGTGCAGGCGCGGGTGATTCCCAGCGGGTCGATGGAGCGGACTGTGCTCGTGGGCGACCATTTGATCGTGAGCCGGTTCGGCTACGACGCGGGAATTCCCTTCACGGGGTGGCACGTGCCGCTGTGGCGCAAGCCCAAGCGGCAGCAGATTATCGTGTTCGTAGCGCCGCTGCCCGACCAGGGCTATCCGGACTTCATCAAGCGGGTGGTGGGCGTGCCGGGAGACCACATCAAGATTATTGGCGGGCAGGTGTGGGTGAACGGCGTGCGCCTCGACGAGCCGTACGCGCTGCGCCAGCCGTACGCGGCGGGCTATCCCTCGGAAAATTTTCCGCCCAGCGACATCTACGCCATGGACGGGCGGCTGACTCCGGAATGGACGCAGGAGATGCCCGCGCACGTGGTGAACGGCGAGCTGGTGGTGCCGGCGAATCACTATTTCATGATGGGCGACAACCGGGACAACTCCAACGACAGCCGCTTCTGGGGCTTCGTCCCGCGTGAAAACATCATCGGCACGCCCGTGATTATTTATATGTCGATCAACGCGCGGGACGAGGTGTGGGGGCCGGGGCACATCAGCGAGCGGTTTGAGACCTATTTGGCTGCGGTGATCCATCCCGGCGAAGTGCGCTGGAAGCGGCTGCTGCACACGTTTTAACAGGGCGAGGAAAAAGTTGTTTTCGTGTCATCCCGAGCGGAGCGAGGGATCTGCTTTTAGCGCCAGCTGGAAGAAGAAAGCAGATCCCTCACACCGTCCGCAAACGGCGCGGACGGGTTCGGGATGACATGAGGGTGGGTTTTTCCGCAAGGGGCTAAAGCCGCGACCCACAAGGCTCGCGGGGTTTTTCAGCAGCCTGCTAAGATTCGGCAATTATCCGGGACTGTTCAGGAAGCGAGAGATTCGCATGCGCTACGCCGATGCCGGCGTCGACATTTCAGCGGCGGATGAGGCCAAGCGGCGGATCGCCGCGATGGCCGGGAAAACGTTTCGCCGGGGCGTGCTGGCGCCGATCGGCGGATTCGGCTCACTGTTCCAGCTGGACCGGAAGCGCTGGCGCGATGCGGTGCTGGTGGCGAGCTGCGACGGCGTGGGCACGAAGCTGAAAGTGGCCTTCGCGACCGGGGTTCATTCCTCGGTGGGCGCCGACATCCTCAACCACTGCGTGAACGACATTCTGACGCAGGGGGCCGAGCCGCTGTTTTTTCTCGATTACATCGCCATGGGCAAGCTGGACACTGCGGTGGTGGAGCAGATCATCGAGGGGATGAGTCGCGCGGCGAAGCAGGCGGGCTGCTCGCTGATCGGCGGCGAGACGGCGGAGATGCCCGACGTGTACGCGGCGGGCGAGTACGACCTGGCGGGATTCATCGTGGGGGCGGTCGAGCGGAAGAAGATTCTCGATCCGCGCAGCGTGCGTCCGGGCGACGCGCTGCTGGCACTGCCCTCGAGCGGGCTGCACACCAACGGCTATTCGCTGGCGCGCAAGCTGGTGTTCGGCGTGGCGAAGCTGGGGCCCGACAGCTACGTCGCTGAGGTGGGCAACAAAATCGGCGCCGAACTCCTGAAGCCGCACCGCGCCTACTGGCCGCTGCTGAAAAACATATTGGCGCGCGGGTGGGTTTCCTCGATGGCGCACATCACCGGCGGGGGCATCACCGGCAACCTGCCGCGCGCGCTGCCGCGCAACGTGCGCGCGGTGGTCGAGCTGGGGTCGTGGCCGGTCCTGCCGATCTTCCGCTACCTCGCGCACGTCGGGCAGATCGAGCGGGATGAGTTGCTGCAGACATTCAACCTCGGCGTGGGGATGATTCTGGTGGTCCCGGCGAAACACATTTCGCGGGTGGAAGCGGAGTTGAAGCGCCGCCGGGAAAAGTTCTATCTGATTGGGCGCATCGAGGGAGCGGCGCGCGGCAAGCCCCGCGTGCTCTACGCGGGTACCCTGCCGCTCTAACCGGGTGCTGAAGAATACGCCGCAGGGAGCTTCAGGGGCTAAAGCCCCCTGATGCCAGGCGAGTTACGCCGGGGCTGAAGCCCCGGCCTCCTAAAAACCACGCAGTGAATCTACGACTCAGGACGTTAGATGCCGCGAAGTTTCCGCGCGGCCGACGCTCTGCTTCCTACGGGTTGCCGGCGCTGACATCCGCGACAACCTTCCAGGAGCCATCGGCCTGTTTCTTCCACACGATGATAGCCTCGCCCGTCTGGGTGGAGGACTTCCCTTTCTTGTCGATCACGTCCACCGAATAGGTGGCGCGTTCCCAGGCGAGATCGGCGGAGCGCGCGACGTCCACGGCGATGGGCGTGATGGTGATGTTGGCCCCCTGCGCGGCCAGCATGGATTGCCACACCTTGCGGATGGCCACGATGCCGTGGACCGGGGGCGTGTTGGGCAGAAACATGACGGCGTCGGGCGCGTAACCCGCTACGGATTTGTCGAGGTCCTTGGCCTGCGCCGCCTTGGTCATCGCGGCGTCGGTGGCGCGGATTTGCGCTTCGGCTTCGGCGATCCGTTGCTGGGCGGCGCGTTCGTGCGCGGCGCGGTGGCGCTCGGCCCAGCGGTGGCCGCAGCCGAAACAAAGCGTGATCGTCGCGAGGGCAATTACCAACAGGACCAACGAGCGGGAACGCGTCATGGGCATCTCTCCTTGGCGGGCAATGTCGATGGAGAGAAGATGCCTTGGCCGCCCAGTCCTGTCAAGCAGAACGCCTCGGCGACGCCCCACGCGACTCTTTCCCTTACATAGGCTTTCAAGCTCAGGACGCCGCCAGGCATCTGTGAGACAATCGGGCATCCGAACCAGAAGGGACATTCCTAGCGGGCCGGTGGTCGAGGCCGACGGCATTTTCTCCAGCGTGAGAACTTCTGCTCTGAGGAGGCGTTTGTGAAATTGCGCATGTGGATGGTCTGTTCGATTCTGCTGGTTTGCCCGCTGAGTTGGATATCGCGAAGATTGACGAGGCGCTGGGCCGCAGCGGGCAGAAATCCGGCGACGTGTATCGCGTGGGCTTTCCGCGCACCGATTTGCACGTCACGGCGGACAGCGTGGCCATCAAGCCGGGCCTGGCGCTGGGCTCGTGGGCGGCATTTGATGGAAGCGATGCGCATGCGATGGTGATGGGCGACATCGTGCTGCTGCCGGAGGAATTGCACCCGGTCATGAAGAAGCTGCGCGCGGCGGGATTCGAGATTTCGGCGGTGCACAACCATCTGGCCGACGAAACGCCGCACGTGATGTACATCCACTACATGGGGCACGGCAACGCCGTGGAACTGGCGAAATCCTTCCGCGCCATACTGGCGGAATCGAAAACGCCGCTGGGAACGCCGGCGGCCTCCGCTCCGGCGGGCGAGCCGCCCGCCTTCGTGGCCACCATCGAGACGACGCTGGGGGCCAAGGGCCGCTGGGCGGGAGGCGTGCTGGCCTTCGGCATCCCGCGCGCGGAGCCGGTGATTGAGGATGGGATGGCGCTGGCGCCGGCGCAGGGGGCCGCGGAGACGATCAACTTCCAGGAGGCAGGCGCGGGCCAGGTGGCGACCACCGGCGACTTCGTGCTGATCGCCGAGGAAGTGAACCCCGTGATCTCGGCGCTGCTGGCGCACGACATTCAGGTGACGGCCTTGCACAGCCACATGCTCACCGAACAGCCCCGGATCTTCTTCATGCACTTCTGGGCCGTGGGCAGCGCCGGGACGGTGGCGCAGGGCATCAAGGCGGCCCTGGACAAGATTCACATGAAGTAACGGCGCGGTTTTGCCGCTTCCGCTGAACTGTGCTACTTTCGCTCGGTGATGAACAAGCGGATTGGTGTGCTGATTTCAGGGCGGGGGTCGAATTTCGAGGCGCTGGCCGATAGCGTGGCCGCGGGGCGCCTGCCGGGGGCGGAAATCTCGGTGGTGCTGAGCAACCGCGAGGACGCGCCGGGAATCGAGAAAGCGCGCGCGCGGGGAATCCCGGCGCGGGCAATTCCGTCGAAGGGGCTGGAGCGCGAGGCCTACGACCGGCTGATGGTGGCGGCGCTGCGCGAACACCACGTCGACTTGGTGTGCCTGGCCGGGTACATGCGGCTGCTCTCCCCGCACTTTGTGGCCGCGTTTCCGCAGCGCATCCTGAACATTCACCCGTCGCTGCTGCCTTCTTTCCCCGGGCTGGAATCGCAGCGGCAGGCGCTGGAGCACGGCGTGAAGTTTACGGGCTGCACGGTGCATTGGGTGGACGAAAACCTCGACGCCGGGCCGATTCTGTTGCAGGCCGTGGTGCCGGTCGAGGACGGCGACACGCCGGAAACGCTAGCAGCGCGCATCCTGCGCGAGGAGCACCGCATCTACACCGAGGCGGTGCGCATCGTGCTGGAGGGGCGCTACCGCATCGAGGGGCGGCGCGTTTTGATTCATCCCGCGAAGGGGCCGGAGAAAAAATAGGTGGCTTCCGCAAAATTCAAGCCGGTGGACGAGCAGATTTCGTACCTGGAAAAGGGCGCGGCGGAAATCATCCGCACCGACGAGCTGAAGGCCAAGCTGGAGAAATCCGCGCAGACGGGCGAGCCGCTGCGCGTCTATCTCGGCGTGGACCCCACGGCGCCGGACATTCATCTGGGCCACACCGTGGTGCTGCGCAAGCTGAAACATTTTCAGGACATGGGCCACACGGCCATCTTCCTGATCGGCGATTTTTCCGCGATGATCGGCGACCCCAGCGGGCAATCGGAAACGCGTCCGGCGCTCACGCGGGAGCAGGTGGACGCCAACGCCAAGACCTACCTCGAGCAGGTGTACAAGATTCTTGATCCGGAAAAGACGGAGGTCCGCTACAACAGCGAGTGGCTGGGGAAAATGAGCAGCTACGAAGTGGTGCGCATCTGCGGCCACTATCGCCTGGCGCGGATGCTCGAGCGCGAGGATTTCCGCACGCGGCTCGCGGAGAATCAGCCCATTTCCGTGCACGAACTGCTCTATCCCCTGCTGACGGCCTACGACGCGGTGGCGCTGCGGTCCGACGTCGAGATCGGCGCCACGGAGCAGAAATTCAACCTGCTGGTGCACCGCGACATCCAGCGCGAATTCGGGCAGCCCTCGCAGGTGGCGTTCACCATGCCGATCCTGGTGGGGCTGGACGGCGAGCGGAAAATGTCGAAGAGCCTGGGGAATTACATCGGGATCACCGAAGCGCCGGGGGAGATGTTCGGGAAGCTGATGTCCATTTCCGACGCGCTGATGTGGCCGTACTATGAACTGCTGACGGATTTTCCGTGGCCGGTGATCGTGCGGCTGCGCGAGGAAGTGCGCACGGGCGTCCTGCACCCGATGGAAGCGAAGATGCAGCTGGCGCACGCCATCATCGCCGGATTCCACGGCGAGGAGGCCGCGAAGAAGGCCGCCGAGGAGTTCCGGCGCGTCTTCCGCGACCGGCAGGCGCCGGAAGAAGCGCCGCGGCTCACGCTGGCGCGCAGCGCGCCCAAGCGTCTTTCGGCGCTGCTGGCGGAATTGCAATTGGTGGCGTCGCGCGCCGAAGCCGAGCGGCTGATCAAGCAGGGCGGCGTGGAAATCGACGGGCAGCGCATGGATGATGTGAAGCGGGAGATCGATCTTTCGAAGCCCGGCGAATTTCTCCTGCGCGCCGGGAAGAAGAAGTTCCTCCGCGTGGTGATTGAGTAGCGCGGGCTTCCCGCCTCGGCTTTTTGAAGCTGCCCC
>JAIQGD010000074.1 GCA_020072765.1 Terriglobia bacterium | reverse complement strand
GGCCAGCGCGGCTTCCTGCGCGGGACTGCGCTGCAACACCAGCAGCATGCGGCGCATCGGCAACGAACTCGGCGCCAGGCCCTGATCGAACTGCGGCCGGGCCAGCGGATGCGTGTTGCCTCGCAGCGTCGTCAGATGGGTCTCGTCAATGGCCGCCGTGATGCGCGCCTCGGTCGCGGCGCCTGGCGCCACGCCTGCCTGCGCTCCGGTTCGCACCGGGAGCGACACCAGGGCGATCGCCAGCAGCGCCCACCCGAACCCGCTCTTGATTCTGCCTTCCACGACGGCGCGAAGTGGCATGCGAGAGCTTCTCCTTGCCTGCGCCTGTGCGCAGGACCACGGTCAGTTCCATATCCGATCAACAAGGTGATGTTTCGGGCATGAGGGCCCTGGGGACCGCACTATCGCTCGACAGACCACGCTCCGTCAAGACGAATTCACCTCACAATTTTACGCGGATATTCGATGGCGGGGCAACTGGCCGGGGTTGTCTGTTAGGACCGCGCCGGGTTGAGTGGTGAGCACTACAACCCGGCGCGCAAAACGAACCCGCACGAGCCGCATGCTGACCAACCAGGGAAGCTTTGTGGGTCGCGGCTCCAGCCGCGACATGACACCCACAGAATGAGAGCGGCTTTAGCCACTGAAGTTCCCTGAGGTGTCGCTGTCAGCGTCCGGCTACAGCATCTGGCGCAGCACGTACTGCAGGATGCCGCCGTGCTGGTAGTAGGCGACCTCGAAGGGCGTGTCCACGCGCGCGATGGCCGTAAAACTCTTCTCCTTGCCGCTGGCGTCGCGCGCGCGCACGCGGATTTTCTTGCGCGGCTCGAAATTCTGGGCCAGTCCTTCGAAATCGAAGGTTTCCAGGCCGGTGAGCCCGAGCGAGGCCGGGGTTTCGCCGGGCATGAATTCCAGCGGCAGCACGCCCATGCCCACCAAATTGCTGCGGTGAATGCGCTCGAAGCTTTCCGCCAGCACGGCGCGGACGCCGAGCAGGACCGGTCCTTTCGCCGCCCAGTCGCGCGACGATCCCGAGCCATATTCCTTTCCGGCGAGGATGGCCAGCGGCGCGCGCTCGTCGCGGTACTTCATGGCCGCGTCGTAGATGGTCATTTTTTCGCCGCTGGGCTGGTGCGTCGTCCAGCCGCCTTCGGTGCCCGGCGCCAGCTGATTGCGCAAGCGGATATTCGCAAACGTGCCGCGCACCATCACTTCGTGATTGCCGCGCCGCGCCCCGTAGGAATTGAAATCCCGCGGCTCGACGCCGTGCGCGATCAGATATTTTCCGGCGGGACTGTCCGCGGGGATCGACCCGGCCGGGGAAATGTGGTCGGTGGTGATGCTGTCGCCCAGCACGGCCAGCACGCGCAGGCCGCGCAGATCGGCCAGCGGCGCGGGCTTAAGCGGCATGTTTTCGAAATACGGCGGGTGCTTGATGTAGGTGGATTTCGCGTCCCACGCGTAGAGATCGCCCTCGGGAACGGGCAGCGCGCGCCAGCGTTCGTCGCCGGCAAACACGTCGGCGTACTCCTTGGCGAACATCTCGCGCGTCACCGCGCCGCGCATCGCCGCCTCGACTTCCTGCGGCGTCGGCCAGACGTCGCGCAAAAAGACCGGCTTCCCCGCCTTGTCCTGGCCCAGCGGCTCGTTCACGATGTCGATGTCCATCCGCCCGGCCAGCGCGTAGGCCACCACCAAGGGCGGCGAAGCCAGATAATTCGCGCGGCACGAGGGGTTGACGCGCCCCTCGAAGTTGCGATTGCCGCTCAAGACCGACACGGCAACCAGATTATTGTCCTTGATCGTCTTGGCGATGGATTCGGCCAGCGGCCCGCTGTTGCCGATGCAAGTCGTGCAGCCGTAGCCGACCAGATTGAAGCGCAGCGCATTGAGCGCGGGCCACAGGCCGGCCTTCTCGATGTAATCGGTGACCACCTTCGAGCCCGGCGCGAAGCTCGTCTTCACCCACGGCTTCGTGGTGAGCCCGCGCTCCACGGCCTTTTTCGCCAGCAGCCCGGCGCCCAGCATCAGCGAGGGGTTCGAAGTGTTGGTGCAGCTGGTGATCGCGGCGATCACCACGGAGCCGTCGCCCAATTCAAAACGCTCGCCGTCGTTCTGCGCGGCGACGTGCTTGGCCGGAGCCGTGAGCGACTTTTCAAACGCCGCCTTGGCCTGCTTCAGCTGCACGCTATCCTGCGGGCGCTTCGGCCCGGCAATCGTGGGCACAACGGTGGCGAGATCCAGCTCGAGCCGGTCGGAAAAAACCGGGTCGGGTGTCTGGTCCGTGCGGAAAAGCCCCTGCTCCTTCGTGTAGGCCTCGACCAGGCGCACCTGCTCTTCGCTGCGCGCGGTGAAGCGGAGATAGGCAAGCGTCTCCGCATCGACGGGGAAAAAGCCCATGGTCGCGCCGTATTCGGGCGCCATGTTGGCGATGGTGGCGCGGTCCGGCAGCGTGAGGCTGGAAAGCCCCGAGCCGTAGAACTCGACAAATTTCCCGACCACGCCCTTCTTGCGCAGCATCTGCGTGACCGTCAGGACCAGATCGGTGGCTGTCGTGCCTTCCGCCAGCCGACCGTGGAGCTTGAAACCGACCACTGGCGGAATCAGCATCGAGAGCGGCTGGCCGAGCATGGCGGCCTCCGCCTCGATCCCGCCGACGCCCCATCCCAGCACGCCCAGGCCGTTGATCATGGTCGTGTGCGAATCGGTGCCCACCAGCGAATCGGGGAACGCCACCCACGCGCCATTCTGTTTTTCGCGGAAAACCACGCGCGCCAGATGCTCGAGGTTCACCTGGTGGCAGATGCCCGTGTCCGGCGGCACCACGTTGAAATTCTGCAATCCCTTCTGGCCCCAGCGCAGGAAGGCGTAGCGCTCGATGTTGCGCTGCATTTCGAGTTCGGCGTTGAAGGCGAACGCGTCGGCCGTTCCGAACTTGTCCACCTGCACGGAGTGGTCGATCACGAGTTCGGCCGGGAGCAGCGGATTGATTTTTTTCGCGTCGCCGCCCAGCTTGCGGATGGCGTCGCGCATCGCCGCGAGGTCCACCACGGCCGGCACGCCCGTAAAATCCTGCAGCAGGACGCGCGCAGGCATGATGGAAACTTCTTTTTCCGTGGCGCCCGAGGCGGCCGAGGGGTCCCAGCCCGCCAGCGCGGGGATGTCGTCGGTGTGGACGAAGCGGCCGTCCTCGTGGCGCAGAAGATTTTCCAGCAGCACCTTCAGCGAAAACGGCAAGCGGGCCACGTTGCCGGTGCCGGAGCGCGCCAGCGCGTCCAGGCGGTAGATTTCAAATGTATCGCCACCCACACGCAAGGTCGCGCGGGCCGAGAATGAATTTTTCGATGCGGAAGTCATATGAGAGCCGGTTCTCCTTTTGACAAGCGCATTATTTTAACGCACCCGCGCGCCAAGTTCCCGGAGTTTTTCGCGGCGCGGTGGAATTTTCCGCGCGCCGCGGGAGCGCGAAAACACGCTGGCCGATTCGGCCAGCGTCCGGCCGCGCGGACTGCTGTGGCCCGCGCCAAAAGCCCTGAAAATTCCTTCGATGTCGAACGATCTCATTGCTTCGACGTGGAAGGAATTTAGGCTCCTTTAAGGCCCCCAAAATGGCACATTTTGGCACTTTTTGGCGTCCCCGCGGCGCGGAAGCCCGAGGTAAAGGCCCCACCCCCAAAAAACGAGGGTAGGGCACGCGAAAGATCAAAGGCCAAAGGTCGGACCAGGCCAGGCCCGGAACGGAACATACGGCGCGGGTCACACGCCGGAGTGACGGGTGTCACAGCATTGCGCGCGTCACTGCGATTCAATGAGAAGCGGTGGGGAGGTCGGCAAGCAATAGGCGTTCACAATCTGGCCCCTGAGAGTCCCTGGCAAATCCAACTCCCGGTTTCGTCGGATGGTCGTCGCGGCGACGCGCCGGTGCGGAGGTGACAGCAGTGGCCACTCCAGCAAAAGTTCGTGCCGATCTCAGCATCCAGGATTTATTGAGGAATTCCAATTCGCTCCGGCCGGTTCCTCCGCCGGCCAAGGGACTGACGCTTCCGGAGGCGGCTTTTCCGCAGCATCCCGAACTGCTGAACGATCCGGGACCCGAGACTCCTCCGGAAGAGCGCCGGTGGGGACGCAAAGAGATTTATCGCAAAATGCGGGGATGGCTGTTTCCGTACATCCAGTCGCGCGTTCTCCCCGGCGAGTTCCACCCGATCATTGCCTATCTGTTTGCCGAGTATAAGTGCAACCTCGATTGCTGGTATTGCTGGGCGTATAACAATCAAATTCCCGGCATGACCGAGGATGTGGCGCGGCGTTCCATCGACTGGCTGCACGATCACGGCTGCCGCGTGCTGGCGCTGATGGGGGGCGAGCCGCTGCTGCGGCCGCAGTTCGCGCACAAGGTGGTTTCCTACGCGGCCCAGAAAGGGTTCTGGATCTACATCGGGACGAACGGCCGGTTGCTGCGCCCGGAGGTGGCCGATCGCCTCGGCGACGCCGGGGTGGCGGTGTTCAACCTGGCGCTGGATGCGTGGGACCTGGGGTCCAGCCTTCCCAAGGCGCTGGTCCCGGCGCAAAAGCACCTCGAGCACATTCTGCGCAAGCAGTATGTATACGGCTACATGGTGTTTCTCAACATCAACATCTGCCGCAACAATACGCAGGACGTGCGCCGGCTCACCGAATACGCGCACGACCACCACATCGCCACCGACTACCACATCAATGAAACGCCGATGCTTGAACAGGATGAACACTTCAAGCATGCGGCCGACAATCCCACGTACATTCGCCCCGAGGATTGGCGCGAAGTGGACGCGCTGATCGACTGGCTGATCGAGAAGAACCGCTCGGGCTACCAGATGGTGAATTCCGTGCAGCGCCTCCGGGAAATGAAGGCGTTCATGCGCATCTCCTCGGGGCTGGATTTGAAGAGGTGCGGCTGGTACGGCGACGGGACCAGCGGCAACGGACATCAAGCCGATCTCCTGGCTTCCATGCCCGGCATTGTGCAGGACACCGGGGGCGACTTGAGTTTCGCCGAATGGGGATGCCGCGCCGGCCAGAACAACGTGGTGGTCCGCACCGACGGCACCGTCGCGCCCTGCTTCCCCATGTATCCCTCCACGTTCGATTGGGGCAACATCGATGAGCCGAAATTCGACCAGCCACAACTGGCGGAGATGAAGACGACGTGCCAGCGGCATTGCTTCTCCACCCTGAATCACAATCTGGCCTACTGCTACAACGACGCGCGCGTGATCAAGTGGCTCTGGTCGCAAGCGGTTACGAACAAACTGCGGGGTGGCGCGCGCAGCTTTGAAGACTGAAACCGGCCCGCCGGGAAGGAGGCAAGTGCGCTATGTTCATCCGCAAGGTCATCAAGGGACAGATCGTGGTAGCCGTCCTCGTTTTCGGGATCACGGCAGCGGGGATGCCAACCCGCGGACAAGCCTTTCTGAATGGAGACCCGCTCGGAGGGGTTACCACGGTGGAACTCGCGCGCCCCAATGCCAGCGGGGAGGAAATCTTCGCCGAGCTGGTGAAGCAGAACGAGCGCCGCAACGTTGCGTTGCGGGAATATTCCGCGGAGCGCACCTACGCGGTGACGAATCTGCAGGGCAAAGTGCACGCCCGGGAAATTGTCCGGATGGAATATATCGCCCCGGACACGAAAACCTTCGTAAAGACCTCGGAGGAAGGCTCGAAGCTGATCCGCCACATGGTGCTGAACCGCTTGATGGACAGCGAGAGTTCCGCCGCGGCGGGAAAGGACCATCACGACAGCGCCATCACCCCGGCGAATTACATCTTCACGCTGCTCGGCGAAGAGCAGGTAGGCGCGCACCACTGCTACGTCGTGGAGGCGTTGCCCAAGCGCAAGGACAAATATCTGTTCGCGGGGAAAGTGTGGATCGACAGCCGCGATTTCGCCGTGGTCCGCATTGCCGGACATCCCGCGAAGGAGCTGTCGTTCTGGATTACGCGGGCGGACTTCGTGCGGCAGTACGAAAAGGTCGGCGATTTCTGGCTTCCGTTCAAGGACGAGACCTTCGTGGACGTGAAAATGTACGGCAAGAAGATTTTCACGATCGAGCACCGCATTGCCACGGTCAACGGAGCGAACACCGCGGCCCCGGTCGCGCAGGCCCCCAACGCCGTCCTCACTTCCGCAAGCCCGAAATCCGACTGATTTTGCGCCGTCACCTGAGCTTCATTCGAGATCAGTGGACGTTTGCGCTGCATTGCATGAGGAAAGGCAAGGCAAAGGCCCCACCCTCACAAAACGAGGGTGGGGCACCCGGCAGATCAAAGGCGCAAGGCCGGACCAGGCGCCTTCAAACGAAGAGGGATTCTTCGCTTCGCTCAGAATGACGCAATGGATTTTCCGGCAGCCTGCTAGTGCTTGGGGGCGACGTAGCCTTCGGGGGCCTTGGCGCCTTCGCCGAAGAAGAACTGCTCCATCTGCTGCTCCATCACCTTTTGGGCGTTGGGGTCGAGGGGATTGAGGCGGTATTCGTTGAGGATCATGGTGGAGTGGCTGACCCACATCGTCCAGGCTTCCTTCGAGACGTGGTCGTAGATGCGCTTGCCGAGTTCGCCCTTCCAGGGGATGCGGTCCAGGCCGGGGAGTTCGCGGCCGAGCTTGACGCACTTCACCATGCGCACGGACTGTCCCGGGGCTGCGGCGGCGCCTTCCGATCGGTTGTCATCGGCCATTCGAGTGTCTCCTGTAAAATCTTTCCCGCTGTTCAAGATACTGCAAGCAAACGGGAATTTCCAGTGCGCGCTCGGGTGGAGACTCGCCCTGAAATTAGAAGTTGAGGCGGCGGGGCAGCGGCAAAAAGCGGCGGAAAGTGCTGCGGCTTCCGCCCGGCGAAGCTTGCTTCGCCGTGGTGCCTGCGAGGAGGATGCTGCGGCGCGACAAAGCGGCGGCAAGCCGCCGCACTCCACAGGATTATCGCTACGGGCGGGGCTGCCTGAATGGGGAAGGCTTGCACTGGGTCGAAGCTGCAAGAGCACAGGCAGGAGTGCCTGTGCCACGAAGAGCACCACAGGGCAGGTGCCAGTGTGACGAAGAGCGCGGGGCGGGGCGGAAACAGTGTGGTAGGCTGGGGCGAAACCGGGAGAGGCGCATGATTCTGGCGGGCGACATCGGCGGGACGAAAGCGAATCTCGCGCTGTTTGAGGTGAAACAGGAAGGGGCGGGAAAGGGCGCGGCGCCGGCCGGGGGGCTGGTTTGCGTGGCGCGGCGGCGCTACGCGAGCGCCGAGCACAAGGGCCTGGAAGAGATTGTCAGCGATTTTCTGGGGGCGACCGGCGCGCGGGTGACCGCCGCGTGCTTCGGGATTGCCGGGCCGGTTCTCGACAACCGCGTGGAGGCCAGCAACGTGCCGTGGATCGTCGACGGCGCGGGCATGGCGAAGTTTCTGGGGCTGGAGCGCGTGCGGCTGCTCAACGACCTGCAAGCCACGGCCTACGGCATCGGCCTTCTGGGGCCCGGCGAAATCGAAACTATTGATCCTGGAATTCCCGCTCCCGCCGCCACGCGCGTGGTGATCGCCGCGGGAACGGGCCTGGGCGAGGCGATTTTGTTTTGGGACGGCACGCAGCATCGGGCGATAGCGACCGAGTCGGGCCACGCCGATTTCGCGCCGAACACCGAGCAGCAGGCCGAGCTGTGGAAATTTCTGAAGGCGCGCCATGAATATGTCCACGTGGAACTCGTGCTGGCGGGAAAGGGATTTCAGCGAGTACACGAATTTCTCGATCCGGCGGTGGGCCATGCGGGCTTCGACGATCCGGCGGTGGATCCCGCGCCGGAGATCACGCGCCGGGGCCTTGCGGGAGAGTGTCCGGTGTGCGCCGCGGCGGTGAACCTGTGGGTGGAGATCTACGGTTCGGAGGCGGGCAATCTGGCGCTGCGGGCGGTGGCGCGGGGCGGGATCTACGTGGCGGGCGGCATCGCGCTGAAGATTCTGCCGAAGCTGAAAGACGGGCGGTTCGCCGCCGCCGCCCGGCACAAGGCCCGGAGCGGCGGGTTTGCGCTGGAGGCGGTTCCCATTCACGTGGTGCTGGACGAGGAGTGCCCGCTGAAGGGCGCGGCGTACGCGGCGTGGAAGGGGCTGTAGCCTCCAGAGTCGAAAGACGACGCCACTAGAAGCGCCCTGTGCAGTGCGGCGGCTGGCCGCTGCTTTGTTGCGCCGTGACATCCCCTCGCGGTTGCCACGGCGAAGCAAGCTTCGCCGGGCAGAAGCCGAAGCACATTGCACCGGGCGAAAGCGGGAGCAAGCTCCCGCACTCCAAAGGAGCTCCGGAACCCGCCCGAGTTATGCAACGAACTTCGGCATTGCCCCATTAGCAGTGTGCTGAGAGAGACGCATCAGGGAACTTCAGGGGCTCCCCGACTCAAAGCGTCGGGACGCAAAAAGCGCGAAAGCCCCAGGAAAACAGATGCCTTAACGCCGGGGCTGAAGCCCCGGCCTCCTAGAAACCATGCCACGAGCTTACGACTCAGGACACTAGATCACCCTAGCATTAGACCCTTCGCTTGCAAAAAAAACCGCCCGGCGGGGGGTGGATCCGCCGGGCGGCTTGCGTTCGGCTGCAAGACTGCGGTCCCGGCAAGCCGGGACCGGAAGGAGTGGTTACTTGGCGTTCGCGCTGCTGAACGAGTAGACGAGCCCGAGGGTGGCCGTGTTTTGCTCCTTCACGGCCCCGTAGAGGCCCTTCAGGAAGATCGGGTCGCTGGCGAAGTCGTAGCGGTATTCCCCGCGAACCAGCAATCCACTGGTCAGGTTGTACGAATACGTTCCGGTGACTTCCTGGGCGTGGCCACTGTCGCCAAACACCAAGCCGGTGTAGCCAGCGGGATCACCGTAATATTCGTAGCGCACGGCGAAGTTGCTCTTGGCATTGAAGTTGTACTTCGCGTAGCCCGCCGCACCCCACCACTTAATTTTCGGGGGCGATACGACGCATGAGCCCTCGCAGGAATAGTTCTTGGGACCGAAACCGTAGTCGCCGTCGATCGCGAACGCCCATTTCGAGTTGGGCGTGTACGCGATGATGGTGTCGGAGAGTTGTTTCCAGTCGGTGATAGCGGAATACTTTCCGCTGACGTAAGGATACGCATCGATCACGGGACCGGCCATGTACATCGAGGTGACCGACCACTTGGCGTTGGGAGTCCAAGCCAGTTGCCCGTGGTAGGTCAGGCCGCTGCTCTGACCGGTTCCGCCCTCATGGCTGATGAACGAGTTGTTCCAGCCGTTGACGACCAGCGCCGTGAGCGTCCACTTGGGATTGAACGTGTAGGTGGCTCGCGCCCCGAAGTGGAAATAGGGGATGGCATAGTAGAAGAGCAGGCCGCGCGAGTAGTTCCAGTTCGCGTTGGTCTCGATCACTTCGTTGCCCATCGGTGTAACGAACTTCCCGACGTCGATCTTCAAGCCCTTGCCGATGGGAGCCAGGTAGGAGCCGTACGCTTCCTTGACGTAAAAGGCGCTGCCATCCCCCGCGATATCGCTGCCGTTGACGACGCTGGCGGCTTGTCCGTAACCAGCCGCTACGTGATAGCCGAACCGGCCCTCGGTGGACATCGCATCGGGCGCTTTGTCCACGATCATCTCGGCCATGTTCAGGCCGAACGTGTTGGTCTTTTGGTCAAAGAAGCGGAAGCCGCTGTTATTGTCGAACGGGTGGTTGTAGTTGTATCCGTAATAGGTGTCGACGAAGCCGCTGATGGTGGTGGAACCGAGCAGGCCCGCCAAGGTGACCTTCTCGGGCGCCGCCGCCGCACTGGCCTGCGCCGCGTCCGGATGATAGGCCGCCGTCTTCATGCCAGCGGCGTCGCTCTCCTTCAACGTGGCGATCTCCTGCACCAGAGCGCTGACTTCCTTTTCCAGCTCGGCCAGGCGCTGCTGCGTTTCCGCGGCAGACGACGAAGCCGCCGCCGGCTGTGCCGCGGGCTGCGCGGACGGCTTGTCCTCCGCCCTCGATGCCGGCGCCAGCGCGACTGCAAAACCTACCGCCAAAATAACCGTGGCTAACCGCGAAGTACGTTTCCACACAGGTGTCATATGGTTGCCCTCTCCCTCCCTATTGGTCCGCATCTTCATTGCCAGACTGCGGTGCCGATTACCTTAGCGGTCAGGACCCCGGTTGGTCCAACTCATTAAATCTATGGATCGCATCAAAAGATTGATGGGCCGTGCTTATACAATCCTAATGTGACCGCAGCGATGCAGTGCGGTTAGCGGCACGGCTTGGCTGGGGCCGAGGAAAAACAAGAGAAAGGCGCACCGCAGAGGCGCAGAGTTCGCAGAGGAAAGCGGATCCCTGGCACGCGCGGCACGGGCAGCAGGACGCGCCGTGCCCCGCGAGCGCGGGCACTGCCCTGCCCGTCAGCGCTTTGCGAAGTAGAGGAGGAGTCCGAAAATAACCACGGGGATCAGCGCCAGCATGATGTAGAAGGCGACCTGCCGGACCCAAGGGGTGCGCCGCTTTTTCCAATCGCGGAGTTCGGGGCGATCGGCCACGCCCACCTGGTCAAGATGCTGGAGGTCGCGGAGGAATTCGCGCGCCGTTTGGTAGCGGTTCTTCGGATCGCGCTCCAGCGCGCGGTAGATGACTTCCTGCAGCTGGGGTGAGACCGAGGGATCGGCCTCCCGCGGGGGAATGGGATTGTTCAGCAGCCGATCATTCATGATGGCAAAAGGATTCTCACCCTGGAAGGGCGTCTTGCCGGTGAGCATTTCGTAGAGCATGATGCCGAGCGCGTAGATGTCGGTGCGGGCGTCGCCGCGCTTGCCCTTGACCTGTTCGGGGGAAATGTAATCGGGCGTGCCCATCACCTGGGAGAGCTTGGCGAAGGTGAGGCGGCGCGCGCCGGTCTGCCCGGCAATGCCGAAGTCGATGAGCTTGATGCGGTCGTCGGCATCGACCATGATGTTTTCGGGCTTCAGGTCGCGGTGCACGACGCCGTGGCTGTGGATGTAGTCGAGGGCCTCGCAAATGGCGCAGGCGATGCGCACGGCGCGCTCGGGAGGCAGCTTCTTCTGCTCGCCCAGGATGTGGCGGAGCAGGCGGCCGTCGACCCACTCCATGACCATGTAGAGCTGGCTGCGGTCCTCGTCGGCGAAAACCTTCATCACGCCCGGATGATCGAGGGCCTTGCCGATTTCCTCCTCGCGATGGAAGCGGTCGAACAGGACGGGGTCGCCTTCCATCTCGGGGTGAGGAACCTTGATGGCCACCGGGCGGCCGTTGCGCAGATCGACGGCGCGAAAAATGGACGCCATGCCGCTCCGGGAGACGACGCTTTCGATGCGGTAGTGATCGAGTTGTTCGCCGGGGCGGACGGGAAACCTCAAGACTGCGTGTCGAGCCAAGTCACACGGCGCACGGGCTAGGGAATCCTGTACGGCCGCCCGCGGTACATGCCGACGCGCTCGACGCTTCGAACGCGGATTAGCTGCAGGCTGATATTATCACTGCCATCGCGCTGATTGGCAATGTCTACCAGCCGCTGGGCGGCCTTTTCCAGGTCCGCGTCTTCGCCGCTGACCGCGGCCATATCCGATGGAGTCACCGAGCCGTGCAGGCCGTCGGTGCAAAGCAGCAGCACGTCTCCCACGAGTACCTGGTGCTCTTCCACATCCACGTTGACGAACAGCTCGCTGCCCAGGGAGCGGCTGAGCAGGTGGCGCGTGGAGGCGTCGTCGGCCTCGTCCCGGGAAAGCAGCCCCAGGCGCACATGTTCGTTCGCCACCGTATGATCGCGGGTCAGCAGGGTGGTCTGGCCGCGGCGAATCAGATAGCAGCGGGAATCCCCCACGTGGGCGACGGTGGCGCGGTCGTACCGCAGGGCGCAGGCCACCAGGGTGGTGGCCATGGACTTCCGGCCTGGACCCGCCGCATGCCCCGCATCGACCACGGATGTATTGGCCGCCTGCACCAGGCGCCCCAGAAGCGCCGCGTGCGGCTCCCCTGGAGCGGCGGCCCGAAAGCCCGCCAGAAGGCTTTCCACCGCCGCGTGGGAAGCCACTTCCCCGAGGTCGTGGCCGCCCACGCCGTCGGCGACGGCAAAGAGCCAGCCCTGCGCGCGGGCCTGTTGCGGGTTCGCGGGCTCGACGTGGCCGAGGTAATCCTCGTTCCCTTCGCGGACGCGGCCGCGGTCCGAAATTTGCGCGAATTCCAGATCCATGCTGATTGGATGCTGCTGAATTTCTCGAGGTACGACGGCGGCTGCCTGGAAACCGTGCCCTCGACGTCCTCTGTACATTAGACCTCATTCGTTCAGAAAAGCCAAAAGGGGCGGGCTCGCGCCCGCCCCTCCGGCTGTGCCACGGATTGCTGCTGTTTACGCGGGACGCGCCGCGACCATCGTGGTCCGCCCCGATTTCTTGCTCGACACGAAGAAGTAGATGGCTCCGTAAATGCCCCAGACGGCCGCGATTCCCAGAGCCAAGTACGGTTCCATTTTCGTGCCGTAGCCCATGAAAGGCCCGATCAGATAGAACGACATGCACACCAGGTTGGCGATCACGCCAAACACGGGAATCGCCATGTGCTTGATGAAGTTGAACTTCGGGTGCCCGTGGAAGCACACGATGCACGTTACGCAGCTCAGCATATAGAGCAGGAACGTGCCGAAGTTCGACGCCAGCGTGATCATCGTCCAGGTGTTGGGCAATGCCGCCATTTTGTCGTGCGTCAAGTAGCCGAAGCTGGACCAGAACCCGTGCGGCAGGGCCTGGATGGCAGCGTCGGTGGGTGCGCCGGCGTCGCCGAAGACCATCAGCAAACCGACGCAGCCGGTGATGGCGGTGATGATCGCGAGCGTCCAGATCGCCCGGTGGGGACTCAGGGTCTTGGAGTGCAACATGCCGAAGTGTTCCGGCACTTCCTGGTCCTTGCCCATGGCGTAGGTGACGCGCGCCCCGGTGTTGATGCACGACAGGGTCGTGCCGATCAACGCCAGGAACACCGTGACCGCCTCGATCAGCATGAAGGTACGGCCATGACCGGAGCCGAACAGCGCGTCGCCCACCATCACCATCAAGTCTCCGATGGGCGCCGCCGAGGCTCCTGCGGCGGTCATACCGTACCCGCTACTTAAGACATAGTTGGCGGCGAAATACTCGAACAGGTAGCAGAACAGCCCCTGCACCAGCAGCGACGTGATGACCGCGATCGGGACGTCCCGCTTCGCGTTCTTCGCCTCACCGCCCATCGCCGTCACCGATTCGAAGCCGACCAGAATCAGGATGGCGATGTTGGCCTGCACGAACATCCAGCCGAGGTTGTGGATGCCGACCACGGACTTGGCGTTGGGGTGGCTCACGAAGGCGCCGTTGGAGTCGTTCCACGGATAGCTGACGTGGTACGGAACGGGATGCCCCGCCGCGTCCAGCTTGGCTTGCGGCACCATGCTGGCGTCGCGGGTAACGTTCCCTTGCGCGTCCGTGGCGAACTCGTAGTTATAGGCTTCGCTGGTGGTCGAATCCCACTGCCAGGCCACGCTGCCCGGCGGATGATTCAGCCGGTAGCCGATGGCCATCACCGAAAACACAATCAGGGCCGAGATCTGAATCACGTTGATGGCCACGTTGACCGACGTCGAGCCGGTCACGCCCCGGTGCGCGATGTAGGCCACGCCGAAGGTGAACAGGATCGCCACCAGCATCATGAACATGGGCCCCGGATTCGAGGCGCTCATGAAATTGGGCCACAGCGTCCCCACAATGTAGCCGACGAAAATCCCCGTGGTCGCCACCATCACTCCCGGATAGATCCAGTAGTACAAGTGCGACGCCCAACCGACGATGAACTTGGAAAGGCGCGCGAACCTCCACGCCTTGTCGTGGTTCAAAAACGCCTGCTCCGCGAAGTAATAGGAACTTCCCGTGCCGGGATACAGCTTGGCCATCTCCGCGTAACACACGGCGGTGGCCAGACAGAGCAGCAGGGCGAAGATGATGCCGATCCACATCGACGGCGATGTGGCGCCCTCTGTCGCCTGCCCGTAAAAGGTGAGCCAGAGGAATGCGCCGGGGGCGATGAGCGCCATCGCGTTCATCGTCAGCCCGGTCAAGCCTAAGGTCGCTTGCATCTCACCCGTGGTTTTCTCGGCCATGTAGACTCTCCTTTGAATGATTGGGACCTGGAACAGATGGAACCCGATGAAGCGAGGGTATACAGAAGTATGAGTGCAGTAAAATGCAACGTTTGGATGGCGAGAATCAAAGTTTCAAATGGCACGCCGGGCAGCGCCGAATGCCGCGCGGCGGGCCGTGGCTCCATGTGAGGTCCGGCAGGCACGGCTGGCTGTGTGCGGAGATTGGCCCGCAGGCAAGAGCACAGGCAAGAGTGCCTGTGCCACGAAGAACCAGAAAACCGAGACACGATCATGGGGTGGGCTTCCTTGTCAGTCTGGCGGGCGTGTGCTAATTTTGCTGCGTCGGTGGTGAGCTGTTCCGAGAAGAGTCCGCCCATCTTGCAACCCGGCGGGGCGCAGCAAGCAGCGCCCCTACAACGGATTACGAGCCGGGACCGACTGACGGTTATTTGCAGGATGTAACACCGGCGGGGCGCGCGCCTTCCTGCGCCACCGCATCCCAAGGAGAGCAAACTTGATTCGCAGCCATCGCGGGAAGACGCCGCAGATTGCCCCCAGCGCCTACGTGGACCCGCAAGCCGTGGTGATCGGCGACGTCGTTGTAGGTGAGGATTCCAGCATCTGGCCGTGCGCCGTGGTGCGCGGGGATTGCGAGTCGATCCGCATCGGCGCGCGCACCAGCATCCAGGACGGCTGCGTGCTGCACGTGGAGTCGGAAACGTACGGGCTGACCGTGGGCGACAACGTCACCGTGGGGCACAACGTCATCCTGCACGGCTGCACGGTCGAGTCCAACTGCATCATCGGCATGGGCAGCATCATCCTGAACGCCGCCAAGATCGGCACCGGCTGCATCATCGGCGCCGGGACGCTCATCCCCGAGCGCGCCGAGATTCCCCCCGGCAGCCTCGTCCTGGGCGCCCCCGGCAAGGTCCGCCGCCCCCTCACCGAAGCCGACCGCGCCAACATCGCCCGCTCGGCGGAGCATTACGTGGGATTTAAGGATGAGCATAAGGGCAAGTAAGAAGTGGCTAGTG
>JAIQGD010000144.1 GCA_020072765.1 Terriglobia bacterium | reverse complement strand
GCTTCGCACCGGCTCGAACGTATCCGCGTCCACAATCTCGGCATAGTCGGGCGCGACGCCCGGTTCAGCATCCAGCACCCGGCGCAACTCCGCCAGCAACCGCACGGCGTCGCGTTCTCCGCGCGAGACCTCGCGCCGGACCGCTTCGAGCGAACGCGAAATCGCCGTGGCCGCGCGCCGGTCGCCCTCCTTCAGGTACGCGTTCCGCGACGACATCGCCAGCCCGTCGGCCTCGCGCACGATGGGGCACACCACGATCTCGGTGCTCAAATTCAGATCGGCGGTCATTTGCTGGAGAATGCGGACTTGCTGCGCGTCCTTGCGGCCGAAAAACGAGAAGCGCGGCTGCACGATTTCGAACAGCTTCAGCACCACGGTCGCCACGCCGCGAAAATGGCCGGGCCGCGTGCGTCCCTCGAGCCGCTCGCTCAGCCCTTCGACGTCCACAAATGTCCGGAAGCCCGCCGGATACATTTCCTCGGGCGGCGGGGCGAACACGTAGTCCACCCCCATCGCTTCCAGCGCCGCGCGGTCCGCCTCGAACGTTCGGGGATATTTCTGCAAATCCTCGGACGGCCCGAACTGTTTCGGGTTCACAAAAATCGAGACGGCCACCGGCGAGCACTGCTTCTGCGCGGCGCGCACCAGCGAAAGATGCCCCTCGTGCAGCGCCCCCATCGTGGGGACAAAGCCGAGGACGCGGTCGTTGCGCCGCGCCTCGGCCGCCACCTGTTTCATCCACGCTACCGTGTGAATCGTTTCCATGAGTGGGCGGCGCCGGGCCTTACGCCGACACCTTGGCGGCCTGCTCGCGGTAATAGCCGATCAGGTCGGTGGAGACCGCTTTCGCGCCCAATTGCCGCAGCATTGTGGCAATCTGCCCCCGGTGATACGTCCCGTGGTTGGCCAGATGCTGCAGGCACTGCCGCAGCGGCTGATCCACGGTCACGCCGGCGTGCGTCTTGAACTGGATGCGGCGGTCAATCGCTTCCGGCGTGAGCGCCCCGACATAACTCATCAGGTCGCGTTCCACCTCCGCCCAGCGGCGTTGCACCGACGCGAAATCCGGGTAGTCGGCCGCCGGCGGCAGCCCGCTCGGAATATGTCCCTGCCATCGTTGCAGCCAGACCCACTCCGCGCCGAAGATGTGCACCAGCGTGTCGCGCACCGACGCAAAGCTCGACTTCAGGTCGCGCGTGAATTGTTCCGGCGTGAGCGCCGCGCACGTCTCGAGCGTGCGATGGTTGGCCCACGAGTTGTAATCGTACAGTGTGCGGAAATCTTTTAGGTCCATTCCCGTTCCTCCCTTTCCGGATCAAAGTCTCCGTGAAGAACCGTCATTGTACTGCAATTTTGTGCCGGAGCAGGTCTTCCCAGGTTGAGGAACAACTCGCCGTCAGCCATTCCACCGGCCCTGTCTATCCTGAGCAGTGTTGCCATGGGAGTGCTGCGGGAAGGGATCTGCTTTCGTTTCCAGCAGGATGCTGAAAGATCCTGAGAGCGTTGTGGGTCGCGGCTTCAGCGCGCCGTTTGCGTCCCGGACAGCCGTCGGGACCGCGACATAAGCGCCGTAAAATCGATGGGGCTTTAGCCCCTGAAGCTCCCTGAGGCGTCTTTTTCAGTACCCAACTAAGGGCGCAGTCCGAAATGAAAATCCCTCGTTTGCCCCGCCTCAGGAACGCTGGCGCTCCGGCAGCGGCGCGCTCGGCTCCGCCGGCCCATGATACGACTCAGCGTCCGACGGAAACCGCCCCGCGCGCACGTCTTCGCAATATTCCGACGCCGCGCGCGCAATCTCCGCCGACAGATGGGCGTACTGCCGCGCGAACTTCGGCGTGTGCCCGGCCGTCAACCCCACCAGGTCATGGAAGACCAGCACCTGGCCGTCGCAATCCGGCCCCGCGCCGATGCCGATCGTGGGGATGCGGACCTGGCGCGTCACCCGCGCGGCCAGCTCGCGGGGCATCGATTCCAGCACCACGGCGAACGCCCCCGCCGACTCGACGGCGCGCGCGTCCCGTTCGACCTGCCGTGCGGCGTCCGTTGTCTTTCCCTGCACGTGAAACCCGCCCAGCGCGTGCAGCGATTGCGGCGTCAGCCCGATGTGGCCCATCACCGGAATTTCGGCTTCCACCAGGCGCGCGATCAGCTCGATCCGCCGCTCGCCGCCTTCGATCTTCACCGCTTCCGCCCCGCCTTCCTTCACCAACCGGATGGCGTTGCGCACCGACTCCTCGATCGAGACATGGAAGCTGCCGTAGGGCATGTCCGCCACCAGCAGCGCGCGGCGCGTCCCGCGGCGCACCGCGCGGACGTGATGCAGCATTTCCTCCAGCGTCACCGGGAGCGTGCTGTCGTAACCCAGCACCACCATCGCCAGCGAATCGCCCACCAGCAGAACGTCCACGCCGGCGTCGTCCAGCAGCCGCGCCGTGGGATAGTCGTACGCCGTCAGGCACGTAATTTTCTTGGGTGTTTCAGGAGAACCAGCGAGAGAACGGATCTTGCGGGACTGAATGTCGGGCACGGTGATCTTGCCGTTGCCCGCACGAGGTGCAACGCTCATGTTTCCCTCCGGTGCCGCTCCCAATCTTCAGGATGCAGCCCATCCACATCCCGATCCTACCAGACTCGCGCCGCCCTCCGCAAAAGGATTCTCCTTGCCGCAGGAAACCCGTGGCGCAGCCACTCCTGGCTGCGCGCCGCGGAGCAAAGCCTGCGCCACGGGCGCGGGCGTGTGCGGCTCGACTCCCCGCCACCCCACCGGCCGCCCCTGCACGGCTTCCTTCAGGGCGCGGAACAGGACCAGGTACATCATCTGGCGGTAGTAGAACCTCTGGATGACCAGCGGCGCCAGCAGCGTCCAGTCCTCGTGCCGCTCCAGGGAAAACGCCACGACGCACGTGAACAGGTCGATGAGCATGAACAGCGCGAAGAAAATCAGCGAGCGCTCCACGTCCTGCAGCGTCCACAGCTGCGGCAGCCGCGCGATGCGGAGCTGTCCCAGCCCCCACAGCGCCAGCGAAAGCAGGAACAGCAGGTCGATCACCGGCGAAACCAGCGGAAGAATAATCTGAAACAGGAAAATGTTCGGGATGGTGATCAGGCCGAGCGTCCCGTAGCGCGGATTCAACGTAACGTCGCGGTGTTTCCACACCGCCTGGAGCGTGCCGAAGGTCCACCGGAATCGCTGGCGCACCAGCGCATCCACCGTTTCCGGCACCTCGGTGCGCCCGATGGCGTCTTCGTCGTACACAATCTTCCAGCCGTGCCGCCGGATCAGCAGCGTGAGGTCGGTATCCTCGGCCACTGTTTCGCCCGAAAATCCTCCGTGATGCCGCAGCAGGTCCGCCCGCCACGCGCCCACCGCTCCCGGCACCACCGGGATGCAGTTCAGCAGGTCGAACGCGCGCTTCTCGAGGTTCTGGCTGGTGATGTATTCCAGCGCCTGCCAGCGCGTGATCCAGCGGTGCCGGTTCATCACCTTCACGTTGCCGGCCACCGCCGCGATTTTCGGATCGGCGAAATGCCGCACCAGCCGCGGGACCGCCTGCGCATCCACGATCGTGTCCGCGTCGATCGAAACGATCACTTCGCCGGTCGCTTCCGCAAGCCCGTGATTCAGCGCCGAAGGCTTGCCGTGATTCGGTTGCGTGAGCAGCCGGACGCGCGGGTCGCGGCCAAATTGCTCGCGCACCAGTTCCGCGGTGCGGTCTTGCGACCCGTCATCCACCACCAGGATTTCCAGCTTCGCATATTGCGAAGACAGCGCGGCGCGCACCGTCTCGACAATCGCCGACTCTTCGTTGTACGCCGGGATGAGCACGCTCACCATGGGCTGATAATCCGGATGCTCCGCCGGAGCGGGGCGCAGCTTTTCGGCCAGCGCCAGCAGCCCGATAATCAGCGCGCGCCCGCTGACCAGGCAAATGCCGGCGATGAAAATGAACGCGATCCCCGACCGCAGCCACCGGAACATTTCGAAAATGAAGGCGTCGCCCCGCACTTGCAGCCATTCCCGCCGGCTCAGCGGGGGCATCAATTGCGCGCGCGTCTGGCCCAGCAGTTCCGGGACGGATACAAACTCGTAGCCCTTGGCGCGCAGCCCGTCGATGATCTGTGGCAGCGCCTCCAGCGTATGGCTGCGGTTGCCCCCGCCGTCGTGCAGCAGGATGATGTTGCCCTTGTTCTTTGCCGCGTCGGTGAGGACTCGCTGCACGATCGTGGCCGTCGGAGGCGGCGGCCCCCCGTTGGGTTCGCCCCAGTCGTGCGGGTCCACGCGCGCGCCGATGATGATGTAGCCCATCGATTGCGCCACCGGCAGCATCTGCACTTCGCTGGCCGTTTCCGGCTGGTGGTCGATGCCGTAGGGCGGGCGGAAAATCATCGTCTTGACGCCCAGGCTGCTCTCCAGAAGCAGTTCGGTGAGGTTTAGCTGAATCTGCAGTTCCGGCTTGGAGATGATGTCGAATTCCGGATGCGTAAAGGTGTGGTTGCCGATTTCGTGGCCCTCGGCGTAGGCGCGCTTCACCACATCCTCGTATTGGTTGGCCGATTCGCCGATCACGAAAAAGGTCGCCGGCGCCTGCTTCTGCTTCAGCACATCGAGAATCTTCGGCGTCCAGTCCGGGTCCGGGCCGTCATCGAACGTCAGCGCGACCTTGTGGGGAACGTCGCCCATCTGCTGAATGCGCCACGATAGCGGGTAGCTCTGGAAGCTCTCGTCGTCCAGCAGATCGCTTTCGGCGTCGTATTCAAATGTCCGGCGTCCGCTCTCCGGCGTGGCCGTGATGCGCCAGATGTCGCCGCTTCCTTCCAGAATCAGGTCGTAACCCGGCGGAACGTCCTCGAGTTTCTTCCGCACCGCGTCGTCGGCGTGCGTGGCGTCCCAGATGTGCCACATCGAAGGATCTTCCGTCCCCAGGCGCCAGACAGCCGTGCCGCGCACACCAGCGCGCTCGGCCGCGCGCAGCTGGTTGTACGCGGTCACGCCGTCCATCATCCAGACGTTGTGCACCCGCTTGTGCTCGTCCTCATACGAGTAGTGCGGATTGAGCGAATCGGGATCGAACACGATATCCGTTTCTGATTCCACCGCCGTCATCACGGCTTGCTGGAACGTGACCGCCTGCGCCGCCGGATGCCGCTCCTTCCTGGACGGGGCCGGCCAGTCGTATCCGTAATTGGCGATGCCCATGATCAGCTTGTCCGGCGGCACCAGCTTCACCATGTTCTCGATGTTGCGCACGAACCAGTCCTGCGGCGCGATCGGCCCCGCCGCCGAAGTCGTCCACCGAAAATCGTAGTTCATCAGGATGATGGCGTCGGCCTGCGAGGCGAAATACTTGTAGTCGTAGCTCCAGTCTGCCGCCGGCAGCGCCACCATCAGTTTGAAATTCTTCCCGTGCAGCGCCTGCGACAGTGTGTGGATGAAACTCTGAAAATCCGGCATGCTCGGTTTGGGAAGCGATTCGAAGTCCACCACGATGCCCGGCTGATGTTCGGCGTCGGCGTATTCTTCCAGTTGCGTCGCCAGCTTCTGGCGCGCCACCGGACTGCCCAGCATCCGCAGCGTTTCCGGCGGGCACCAGCCCTTCTTCCCGTCGTAGTCATTGACCATCGACATCACCGGCAGCTCGA
>JAIQGD010000073.1:32813-42174 GCA_020072765.1 Terriglobia bacterium | reverse complement strand
CCGGCTGTTACCAAAGATCTCGCTCTGGTTGGCTGCGCTCAGCCTGGGTCGGCCTGACGCCCCTTCCGCATGCTTCCGCCCCTAACCCAAGATGGCGAGCTTCCTCCGGGTGTACACCAGTGCTCGTGGGACGAGATGAGCGAGCGTTTTGGGCGCGGATCCGAATTGGAGTGCGCGGGCTGCAAACACTGCGGCATATCCGTGAGATCGCCTCGCGGACCGGGAACCGGCGCTGCACGGTTTGCTTTTGTAGCGGCGGGCCGGCGTCTTCCGCCGGCCCGGCACTTCTCTGACTTTCTCCGCGCCTCTGCGGTGAGACATGCCCGGTCCCACACCCCGGGACCGGCCTCTACAAAACCTGGAGCGTTTCCATTAACCACGCAGCTTTGACGCTACATAATTCAGGGGAATGCTCTAACTCATCACCTGGCCGCCGGAAACGTCGATGGCCTGGCCGGTGATTCCGCGGGATTCGTCGCAAGCCAGCCATACGGTGGCGAAGGCGATTTCCTCGGGCGCAAAAATCCTTTTTTGCGGACTGTCGGCCGCCAGCATGTCACGGGCTTGTTCGGCGGTCATCTTGGTCTTGGACGAGATGGTCTGCACCGCCTTCCCCACCATTTCCGTGTCCACCCAGCCGGGGCAGACGGCGTTCACGGTGATCCCCGAAGTGGCCGTCTCCAGAGCCATCGACCGCGTCAATCCCAGTACGCCGTGCTTGGCCGCGGCATACGCGCCCGCATAACGGAATCCGATCTTCGCCGCCGTCGAACCAATGTTGATAATCCGGCCCGACTTGCGCGGCAGCATCAGCCGCAAGGCCTCCTGAGAACACAGGAACGTGCCGGTGAGGTTCACGGCCAGCATCCGCTGCCAGGTTTCGAAGCTCAGGCGCGCGAGCAGGTCGCTGTGGCTCTCGCCGGCGGCGTTGACCAGAATGTCGAGTCGGCCCCACCGATCGTGGACGGCGCGAAACAGCGCCGCCACCGAACCCGGGTCGCAAATATCACAGACGACGGGCAGGGATTCGCGCCCCAGCTTCTGAATCTGCGCGGAGACCTTCTCGAGCTGCGCCTGCGTTCTCCCGGCCACGGCGACCGAGCAGCCCTCGGCGGCCAGCGCCAGGGCAATCGCTTCACCAATTCCCCGGCCACCGCCGGTGACAACCCCGATCTTCCCCTGGAGACGCACGGCTTTGTCCTCTCTCTTGTTCTTAGCCCTCGACGGATTCCGGCTCACTTTATGTGAAAAGCCATGGCGAGGCAATCGGAAATGGTTTCCGCACTTTCGGGGTTCTGCTGTCTCGCGCTACACTGCTCGCATGTCATCCGTGCTTAGACGCCTGCTTCCGGTCCTGGGCTTGTGCTTCTTTCTGCCTTTCGCGCTCCCGGCGCAATCCGCCTCCAACGCTTCCGCCGCTGTTGCCCGAAGCCCCGTCCCGGGGCAAAAGCTCCATATTCCCGGGGTGCCCAACGGCGGAAAGATCAGCGACGTTTTCTATCGTGGCGCGCAACCCAAGGAGCAATGCCTCTCGGAGTTGAAAAAGCTGGGCATCCAGACGATTGTCGATTTGCGCGCGGAGGATCCGTCACGAGTCGCCTGGGAAAGCCGGCGCAGCGAATCCCTCGGCATGCGCTTCGTGCACATTCCCGTCAACGCATGGTCTCCTCCTACCGGCGAACAAGTTGCCGAGTTCCTTTCCATCGTCCACGGCGATCCGCGGCAAAAAATCTTCGTGCACTGCCACTTCGGGGAAGACCGCACCGGCGTATTCGTCGCCGCGTACCGCATCGCCCTGGACCAGTGGTCCAGCGAACAAGCCGTGAAGGAGATGTACTTTTTCGGCTTTCATGGCTTCTGGCACCCCTCCATGAAATCGTTCGTCCGCCAATTCCCTGCGCACCTGAATTCCGCACCCGCATTCGCGTCGTTCCGCTCCCCCGCCCTGCAACCTTGAAGACGGACGTGTCGAGACGGATGGCCCCACACCGCACGGCGCACACGCTCGCGCGCGCCGTGGTTGACCTTGCCGGGCGGCAATGGTATCTGTGGGAGCGAGCCGATTTCGAAATTCGACGTTATTCATTTCACTCCACTCATCTCCCCGGTGGCGTATGAGGCTCGCGCGGCCGGAGGAAAAACGAGGCATCATGAAAATTCAAAATGTGGTCGTGCTGGGAGCGGGGCAGATGGGCCGGGGCATCGCGCAGGTCTCGGCGATGGCCGGGTACCGCACACAGATGGTGGACGTATCCGACGAGATTCTGCGCGCGGCTCAGGAAAATATCCGCAAGGAACTGGAAAAGGGCGTCTCCCTGGGAAAGCTCACCGAGGAGCAGCGCGATCAAACCCTCGCGAACCTGATCCTCGAGAAGGACCCGGAGAAGGCGGCCCGCTCGGCCGACCTGGTGATTGAGGCCCTCCCCGAGGACATGAAGCTCAAGATCTCCACCTTCGCCCGCCTGGACAAGGTGGCGCCGGCGCACGCGATTTTCGCCTCGAATACGTCCTCGCTCAGCGTGACGGAGATGGCCGCGGTCACCACCCGCGCTCCGCGCATCCTGGGGATGCACTTCTTCAATCCCGTTCACAAAATGAAGCTGCTGGAACTGGTCCAGGCGCTGGAAACCACGCAGGAAGTGATCCAGATCGCCGAAGAGGTGGGCCGGCAAATGGGCAAGGAAACCGTGGTGGTGCGCGAGTCGCCCGGCTTCATCACCAGCCGCATCAACGCCATGATCGGCAACGAGGCCTTCTACATGCTGCAGGAAGGCGTGGCCACCGCCCAGGACATCGACAAGGCCGTCAAGCTGGGGCTCAACCACCCCATGGGCCCTCTGGAAATGGGCGACATGGTCGGACTGGACACGCGCCTGCACGTGCTCGAGTATCTGCACGAAACCCTGGGCGACAAATTTCGCCCGTGCCCGCTCATGATCCAGTACGTCAAGGCGGGACGCCTGGGCCGCAAAGTGGGGCGCGGCGTCTACGACTATCCGGCACAGCCGAAGAAGCCATGATCGAGGCGATCCATCACGCGGCGACTAGAGGCACGATGGCGCTGCCGTGCGCAACGTTACTGCGGCTTTGGCATCTGTTCCGGCGCCCTTCCCGCCGTGCGGGATCCATCTATCGCCCAAGAAGATGCGTGATATGAACGAAATGGCGGGTCCGTTTTGCGGGAAACGCTGGACACTGTCTTTTTTTGATGCTATTCAAACAATTTCGAGGCGGCGTGCGATGACCGCGCCGTTGCGACTGGCAAGGCAGTGGCCGTGAGGATCCGGGAATAGACGCACTATTTCACTGGGAGAAGATCATGAAAAAGTCAGCCGGAAAGAAGAAATCCGCAAAGCGTGCCGTCGCGCGTCCGCGCAAGGGGAAGAGCGCCATCCGGGCGGTGGCCGGCCCGGCGGCAAGCACTGCCATCGTGGAAATCGCGGGACCCAATGTGGACGCTGTTCTTCGCATCATGGACGTCATGGAGAAGGCCTGGAGCGACCACAACCTGCCGGAACTCTACAGCCACTACTGGCACAACGACGGGTTCGTGCTGTTCACGTCGCGCGGCGCCTACTACGGATGGCCCGCGGCGAAGAAAATGCTGGATGAATACTTCGACCATCTCGAGGAGGTCACCCTGAAATTCGGCCCCCGCAAGGTGCGCGTGTTCGGCGACACGGCCACCGTGGTCTACGAATGGCGCACGGACGGGAGATCGAAGACCGACGGAACTCGTCTCTACCGGGAAGGCTACGGAACCGACGTGTTCCTCCGGGACAAGGGCACCTGGAAGCTGTATCACAACCACGTTTCGCTGGCGCGTCCGGACACCGTCCTGATGCGGAGTGAGCCCTAGTACAAGGGATCTTTCCAAACACGCAGGTTTCGCGACGGCAGGGGACCACCGGCATTGCTCCCCTGCCGTTTTCTATTTTGGAGCTGTGCGGAACAGGATCGAGACCGGCTACAGTTTGAACAGGCGGATGGCGTTGTCGGCGAGCAGATTGCGCCGGGCCTCGTCGCGCAGGCCGAGCTGGTCGACTTGATCGAGGCTGGGCTTCCACGGCAGACCATTGGTGCCCCAGAGGCAGCGTTCGTGCCCCAGGCGGCTGCCGACAAATTGCACCAGCTCGGGCTTCAGGTATTTGGGCATCCACGCGTCAATCCCGATGTAGATGTTCTCCCACTTGTAGCAGCACGAAATCAGCTCCTCGACCCAGGGCCAGCCCGTATGCGCGCCCACCATCTTGAGCGTTGGGAAATCGCTGGCGATCTGGTCGAGATACGCGGGCCGCCCGTGTTCGCTCGGCATGCCCTCCAGCACGTGTCCCACCTGCATGGACACGGGAATATCGAGCTCGACGCACTTGGCGAACAGCGGATACATCTTGCGATCCGACAGCGGGATATCAAAACCGTAGATGTGGACGTACACGCCCTTGAAACCGTACTGCTTCACGGCCACTTCGATTTCCTGGAGACTCTCGGGGATGCGGAAGGGGTTATAACCGGCGAGCCCCACGAAGCGCTGCGGATATTTCTGTGTGTACTGGGTCACTTCCTCCAACTTCGTATCCATGTACATCCACCGGTTGCGGTAGGACCACATCTTGGTCTGGGTGATGAAGACCTTGTCCACATTGGCCTCATCCATCTGGCGAATCATCGCCTCCATGCTTTCGAAGGAAGGCAGGCTGCCGCCCAGCGCCCGCTCCATGCGGCAGATGAGCTCGCCCTTCTTGGCCGCGGTCCACCGGGCAATGAACTCCGGCGTGGCCACGTAATACATGAAGTCAATCGCCTTGATATCTTTGGCCATGGTTTTCTCGCCTCCCGAGGGCTCACGATCCGGCCGCAAGGAACTTCAACTCGTCACGCAGACGCTACCGTCCTCGATAAATCGCCTTGCGGTGATTCAGAAATGCGTCGATGCCTTCCTTCAAGTCCTCGCTGTCGTACAGCGGCTGCAGGATTTCGTGCTCGATCAGCACGCCTTCGGCGATGCCGGTCTCGAGGCTCGCCCGCGCCGCCAGCTTCACTTTGCCGATGGCGCGCGGCGGCTTGTTGGGGGGGCAGAACTGGCGCGCAAAGGCCAGCACATCGTCCCAATAGGTTTCCGCTTCGTAGACGTGATGAACCAGGCCGATGGCCAGAGCCTCTTCGGCGCTGAGCAGGCGGCCGGTGGTGAGCAGCTCGACGGCGCGGGCGTAACCCAGAATGCGCGGCAGGCGTTGCGTTCCGCCCCCGCCCGGTCCCTGCCCCAGATTGACCTCCGGGAGGCCGATCTTGAACGCGCCGCGCTTGGCCAGGCGGAAATCGCAGCCCAGCGCCATCTCCAACCCGCCCCCCAGGGCATGCCCGTTCAGCGCGGCGATCACAATCTTGGGCGTGACCTCCAGCCGCCGGATGGTTTCCTGCAGCAGCAGGCAGAAATAGTAGAGGAACTCCGACGACTTCTCTTTCAGCATTTGAATGTCGGCGCCGCCGCAAAAGAATTTGTCTCCCTTGCCCCGGAGGATGATGCAATACACCTTTTCATCCAGACGCGCTTGCAGGATGGCGTCATCCAGGTCGCGCAGCAGGTCGTAGGAGCAGGTATTGGCCGGCGGGGCGTCGAGCTGCAGGACGGCGATGCCGTCCTGGGCGGAATAATCAACGAGTTTTCCCATGTACTGGCTCCTCGGCCGGACTCGATCCGGATTTTCGCGTGCTGCGGCGCTAGCCCTTCTTGGCTTCCGAATAGTCAAAGAAGCCGCGGCCGGTCTTGCGCCCCAGATGTTTCTCCTGCACCATTTTCCGCAGGATGGGCCCGGGGTCAAAGCGTGAGCCCAATTCCTGGGTGAGCGCTTCCATGATGTGCAGCTCGGTATCCAGACCCACCAGATCCGCCAGGCGAAAAGGGCCCATGGGGAAGTTATAAGCAAGCTGAATCCCTTTGTCGATATCCTCGATGGTGCCCACCCCCTCCTCCAGGCATCGCAGCGCCTCGCAGATGTAGGCTTGCCCGATCCGCGTGGTGATGAAGCCGGGCCGGTCGCGCGAAACCACTACTTCTTTTTCGAGTCCCTCGCAGAAGCGCCGCGCCGTGGCAATGGCTTCGTCCGACGATTTGTCCCCGCGCACCAGTTCCACCAGCTTCATCACCGGGACGGGATTGAAAAAGTGCGTGCCCACCACGCGCTCGGGATGGCGCGCGGCGGTGGCGATCTGCGTGATGGAAATCCCGGAGGTATTGCTGGCCAGAATCGCTCCCGGCGCGCACAGGCGGTCCAACTGCTCGAAGACCTTCTGCTTGACGCCCAGATCCTCGGTCACCGCCTCAATCACGATGTACGCCTGGCTCAGGGCCGCGAAATCGGTGGCGTAGCGGATGCGCTCCCGCAGCGGCGCCGCCTGCGCTTCCGTCAAGACGCCGCGCTTGATGCCGCCGTCGAAAAGTTTGGCGATCCGGGCCCGGCAGCCGGACAGCAATGCTTCGGTCGGCTCCACGATGACGACCGACGCGGCCGACTTGAGCACCACCGTGTAGGCGATGCCCGAGCCCATCAATCCCCCGCCGATAACTCCTACGTTCTCTGCCATGGGACCTCACTGTTTTGAATTGGGCGGAGTGAACTCCGCCGGTGACTTTCCTGGAGACGCTTACGCACCGCGGCGGGCCCGCATTTCCTGGCGGATCTGCTCCGCGTCATTCGGATTCAGGTGGTCCGCCGAAAGAGGGATCAGGCGTTCATTTTCGATCATGATGTGCGGGCGGTACAGCCCGGTGAGTTGCGCCACCAGCCCCTCGAACTGCCCGGCCTGTTCCGCGGACGGAGGCGCGGGCGCCGCCGGAAACGCGGCCACGTGCGCCTTCAGCTTCTCGAGCACGGCCTCTTTTTCCCGGTGCTGGCTTTCGAGCATGGTCGTCAGTTCCTGCAGGATCGGCGTGTCCTCGCCGCCGCTGGCCAGAATGCGGGGAAACACCGACTCCTCTTCATCCAGGGTGTGCAGGTGTCCCATGACCTCGACGAATTGCAGGGCTTTGTCCAGAGCCTCGCGAGCTTCCTGGCGCTTCGCCTCGGAGTCGGAGCGCAAATGGGGAATCACTCGCTCGAGGATTTGCAGGCGTTCTTCGATGCGATCGTGGCAAGCGACCAAATGCTTCAGCGGATCGTTGATCGCCACTCCCGCATCCACACCCGGCACCCGATTGTCGGCAAGGCGGCTTACCGGAAATACCATGACGCACCACCCCTTCGTTTAGCGGGATGCCGGGTCGCCCCGACGGCCGGCTTGTACGCTCCCCGGCATCCTGCGTGAACTCTCGTTTGTCCGGCAACTATGCGGCCGCGGTCCCTAGGAGGACAGCTTCCGGAAATCGGGAGGCCGCTTCTCCTTGAACGCCTTGTAGCCCTCGGCAAATTCCTCGGCCAGCATGCACAGCGACTGGGCCTGCGCCTCGGCCTCGATGGCCGCCGGCAGGGCCATATTCCATTCGTTGTACACCATCACTTTGGTCATGCCCATGGAGAAGATCGGCCCGGCCGCCAGCTTGCGGGCCAACGCCATGGCTTCCTTCTCGAGGTCCTCGGGCTTGACGATGCGCGTCACCAGGCCGATCTGCTCGGCTCGCTCCGCCGTGATGGCTTCGCCCAGGTACAACAGCTCCAGGGCACGCGCGGTGCCCACGATGCGCGGCAGCAGATAGGCCACGCCCATGTCCGCCCCGGTGAGGCCCACGCGGGTGAACAAGAAGGCCATCTTCATGCCCTCGACGGCGATGCGAAAATCGCTGGCCAGGGCGATCGCCGCACCGGCGCCGGCGGTGACGCCGTTCAGAGCGGCCACCACGGGCTTGCGCAACTCGCAGATGTTGCGCGTGAGGTCGCCGGTCATGCGGGCGAACTCCATCATGGCCTTGGGCCCGCGCTTCAGAAGCTGCCCGATAATTTCCTCGACGTCTCCCCCGGAGCAAAAGCCGCGCCCCTGCCCCGTGATGACCACGGAGCGAACGCTATCGACGCGCTGCAGCGTGGCGAACAGGTCCCGCAGCTCGGCATAGACTTCAAAGGTGATCGCATTGAGAAACTGCGGGCGGTTGAGTGTGATGCGCGCGACTCCGTCCTCTTCCTTGTACAGAAATGTCTTCGCTTCGATTGCCATGGTTTTGCTCCGCTCCTTCGTTTTGTCAGATGAGTACGAGTTAATTTTTCAGCGACTTCAATAATTGATGAGAAATGATTTCCTTCTGTATTTCCGACGTGCCTTCATACACGCGCAGCGCCCGCACTTCCCGGTACAGCCGCTCGACCACGCTGCCCCGCAGCACGCCGATGCCGCCGTGAATCTGCAGCGCCTGGTCGATCACGCGCTGCGCGCTCTCGGTGGCGTAGAGCTTGGCCATGGAGGAGGCCAGCACCAGCGACGCGTCCTCCTTGCCCGCGGCGGCCGAGGGAGCAGCACCGGCGGAAGCCGCGCGCCGCGATTCATCCAGCCTTCGCGCCGCTTGAAACACGAGCAGGCGGCTGGCTTCGAGCTCGGTCGCCATCTCCGCCAGCATGAAGCGCAGCCCCTGGAATTCGGAGAGGCTTTTGCCAAACTGCACGCGCTTCTTGGCGTAGCCCAGCGCTTCTTCCAACGCGCGTTCCGCCAAGCCGAGAGCCGCCGCGCCCACCGTGGTGCGGAAGGCTTCCAGCGTCCTCATTACCAGGCTGTATCCTTCGCCCTCCTGCCCCAGCAGGTTTTCCCGCGGCACCCGGCAGCCCTCCAGACGGACTTCGCCGATGGGATGCGGCGCAATCACTTCCAGCCGTTGGGTGGTGAGTCCGGGACAATCTTTCTGCACCACGATGGCGGAGATGCCCTTGCGGCCCTGCGCCGGATCGGTCTTGGCGAAAACCACGTAAAAGTCGGCCACGCCGGCATTGGAAATGAATTTCTTGTGGCCCTCGAGGATGTAGTGGCTGCCGTCGCGCCGCGCCGTGGTCTGCAGGCTGGCGGCATCGGAGCCCGCCTGGGGCTCGGTGAGGGCAAAGGTGGCAATCAGATCGCCGCTCGCGACGCGCGGCAAATACTTTTTCTTCAGCTCTTCGCTGCCGGCCAGCGTGATGGGATAACTGCCCAGCCCCTGCATGGCGAACATCGTGTCGGCCAGTGCGGAATAGCGAGCCAGCCCCCGGCGAATCAGGCATACCGAACGGATATCCACGGCAGGATGCATTCCGCCGTACGCGGCGGGCACGACGTAGCGCGTCAAGCCCTCCTGGGCGAGCAGCCGGAGGAGCGCCAGGCCCTGCGCGATGTAGTCTTCTTCCTCGGCGGAACGAGGATCCACCTTGGCGCGCGAGAAAGCCTCGACCCGCTGCGCCAGTCCTTC
>JAIQGD010000073.1:0-32744 GCA_020072765.1 Terriglobia bacterium | reverse complement strand
TCCGCCAATTTCGCCTCCCGATGGCCACAACCCTAGCACATGGTCAGGCCGCCGTTGACGCTGATGATCTGGCCGGTGATGAAATCGGCTTCGGGCGAGGCCAGGAACGCCACGGCCCCGGCGACATCCTCCGGGCTGCCCACGCGGCCCAGCGGAATCGCGCGCGTCACCGCATCCAGCACCTTGTGGGCCTTCTCGGAGCTCTGGCGAATTTCATCGAGCAGCGGCGTTTCGGTGACGCCCGGGCAAATGACGTTGACCGTCACTTTGTGGCGGGCCATTTCGCGCGCCAGCGATTTCGAGAACGAAATGACCGCGCCCTTGGCCCCGGCGTACACCGCCTCGCCCGTCGAGCCGACGCGCCCCGCGTCGGAGGAAATGTTGATCACCTTGCCCGAGCCGCGCGCCACCATGTGAGGCAGCAACGCTTTGCAGGTATACAGAATGGCCTTGTAGTTGATGGCGATCACGCGGTCCCAGGTGCTCTCCTCGTTTTCCAGGAACGGCTGCACCTTGTCCCAGCCGGCGTTGTTCACCAGCGTGTGGATTTGTCCGAAGCGGCCCAGCGCCTCATTGATGGCTGCATCCACATCCTCCCGCTTGGTCAGATCCACGCGGATGGCCAGGGCCTCGCGCCCCAGGGCCTCGATTTCCTTCTTCACCGATTGGGCGTTGTCGGCCAGAATGTCCAGCACCGCCACTCGATATCCGTTCCGGGCCAGCGCCAACGCAATGGCCCGCCCGATGCCGCGTCCCGCTCCGGTTACAATTGCGGATTTCTGTTCGCCAGCCATCGTTTCCTCCCGTCCCACTCAGTTATGAAAACGTATCGGCGTTGCTTTGCCGGGATACCTAGGAAAACTTCTTGTGTGTCTCGCCGGCTATCCCGCCGCCCAGCCGCTTATACCTCTGGTAGCCCAGCAGCGCAGCGCCCAGAGCCGTGATCGTATCCGGCTCGTCATTGACGTTGACGGCGTGTCCGATGGTCTCCTTCAACGCCTCCACCATGCCGCTCTGGCGGGCCACTCCGCCGACGAACGTGACCTCATCCTCCAGGCCCACGCGGGAGAGCAGCGCCTTGGACCGGCTGGCCAGCGAGTTGTGAATTCCGCGGATAATGTTCTCGACGCTCTGGCCATCGCTCACGTGGTTGATGATCTCCGTCTCGGCCAGCACCGCGCACACGCTGCTGATCGTGGTGGGCTTCCCGGCGGAACTGGAAAGCGGCCCCAGCTGCTCGATGGGAATCTCCAGATAGTGGGCGGCCCGCTCCAGGAATCCTCCCGAGCCCGCCGCGCACTTGTCGTTCGACTTGAATTCCTTCACCTTCCCGCCTTCGCGCAGCCGGATGGCACGCGTGCTCTGCCCGCCCACGTCGAGGACGCACTTGGTGTTGGGGAACAGGAATTCCGAGCCTCGCGCCGCGCAGGTGATGTCGGTAATCTGCAAGTCGCGGAACGGCACGTTGTACCGCCCCAGTCCCGTCGTGGCCACGTACTTCACATCGTCCAGATGACCGGACGCCTTGGCCAGCGCCTTTTCCAGCGCTTCCCGGGCCACGCCGGGGAAGTCCGGCCGGGTTTTCACCAGGGCGGTGGCAACCACTTTCCGCGATTCATTCAACAGGACGACCTTGGTCGTTCTGCAGCCGATGTCGATTCCCGCCACATAATCCATGGAACACCCCTGTCGCTCTCAGTATGACTTCCCTTCCTCGAATCCCGAACGCCCGCGCCCCGTCCGAAGCGCCGGGCATCGCCGGCTATTTCTTGGCTGCTTTGTCCGCCCCGGAGGTGGCCGCCACGCCGCCGGTCAGGGCCCGCTCCAGCGCAAAAATCGCCGCGCCGATCGCGCCGATGAAGTGCGAGTCGTCGCAGACGTTGACAGGAAACCCCAGCTTCTCCTCCAGCGCCTTCACCATGCCGATATTCCGCGACACGCCGCCGGTGAAGGTGATCTCCGGCTCGATGCCCACGCGGCGCACCAGGGCCACCGTCCGCGCGGCGATAGCGCTGTGCACCCCGCCCAGAATGTCCGGCACGGTCTTGCCCTCGGCCAGGTACGACATGATGTCGGACTCCACGAACACGGCGCAGACCGTGCTCAGCCGCACCGGCTTCTTGCACTGCAGCGAAATCGGGCCCATGTTGTCCAGCGTGAGACCCGCGGTCTCCGCGGCGTTGGACAAGAAGCGCCCCGTGCCGGCCGCGCACTTGTCGTTCATCACGAAGTCCTTGACGTCTCCGTCTTCGCCGACCCGGATGCCTTTGGCGTCCTGCCCTCCCATGTCGATCACCGTGCGGGTCTTGGGGAACAGGAAATTCGCGCCGCGCGCGTGGCACGAGATCTCCGTGATTTGCGCGTTGCCGAACGTCACCTTGTACCGCCCGTAGCCGGTGCCCACCACGTAGGCCGCGCTTCCCGCGGCGATGCCCGCATCGGCCGCGGCCTCGCGAAACGCGCGCTCGGCCGCCTGGGAGACCATGGCCCCCGTGTTGATCAGAGCGCGGCCGATGATCTTGCGCTCCTCGGACAGCACAATGGCCTTGGTCTGCGTCGATCCGACGTCCACTCCGCCTGCGTAGATCATGTCGCCCTGCCTTTCCTGATTCCCGCGGCCGGCCTTCGCCGGCCCGCTCCTATTTCTTGACCAGCATCCTCTGATGTTCGAGCGATTCGAAGAAGGCGTCCACGCGGTTGCGAATCTGCGCTTCGGCGAAATACCGCGGGTCCTCGATGTCCGATTCGACCAGCAGCGTCGGCACGCCCAGTTGCTTGGTGAAGTATTCCCGCATATCGCCCTGGCCCGCCGAAAACAACCGGCAGCTCTTCACCGAGTGGATGACCAGCGCGTCGGCGCCCCACTGGTCGATGTAGTCCTTGATCTGCTGATACCGCTGCAGGAAGTTGCGGTTGCACAGGTTGAATTGCAGCATGTGCTTGGCCATGCTCTCGATCGGCCGCAGCGGGTCATGCTGGAATCCGAATTCCCAGATCCCGCCCACGGTCGAGTACGTCGAGGCGATGGCCACGGCGCCCCACCGCGAGAACATGTCCCGGAACTGCCGCAGATACGGCCAGGGTGGAGGCCCTTCGATCACGATGCGGAACTTCTCCTCCGGCAACGGGCCCTCGCGCATCTCCGCCCGCTTCTTCATCTCCTTGTAGGCTTCCTGGAAGAACCACAGCCCGTCCTCGGTGCCGCGCAGGCAGTACAGCGGCGCCATCATCATCACCGAGTCGAAATAGGCGTCGAAGGGCGCCGGGCGCTCCCGCGTCAGCTTCTTGATCTCCGACCACAGATGCCCGGTCTCGCCGGAAAGCTCGGTGATGCGCTGCAATTTCTTGAAGTCCAGCGACTTGCCGGTCATCCGCTCGCAGATCTCGATGAGCTCCTCCAGTTGCTTGACCACGTAGCTCACGTCATCGTCGGAGGGCTCGTCGCTCACCATGTTGCGGCTGAACGGAACGTCCAGATTGTAAATGGGCTTCTTGGAAAACTCCGCCAGGTGCTCGAACCATTGAAGGTAGACGTTGCAGCCGACGTAATTGCACAGAATCAGGTCGGGCTCGGGAATCGTCGCGAACGGCGTCTTGCGCCCCGCAAAATACATCCCCACGTCCGCCTTCACGTAGGCGCAGTTGTCGGTGGAGTACCCCATCTCCTCCGCCGCCAGGATGTGCGGCAGCGACTGCTTCTTCACCGCCAATTGCAGGGCGTTGACCTCCGGATAGACCGGGAGCATGTCGAACGCCTGAATCAGCTCTACCGGGTTGCCGCTGACCATCATGTAGACGGCCTTCTTGCCCCGTCCTTCCGACGCGGCCGTCAGGCTGTCGTAGTAACGCCCAATCATGTCCTTCTGCAGGTTGTGCAGCTTGCCCTGATAATCGGATTTCGGTGCTGGCTGAGCCATGCTTCCCTCCTGGATCTGCGCTCGAATGCTTCAGTCAAACAACAGGGACTCGACGAATGTTTCCGCTTCGGAACGCGCGCGGTCGAAAATCCACGTCTTCTCCTCGAATTCCAGAAGCAGGTGCGGAATCTTGGCGTCGTCCAGAGCCTTGCGGTACAGCGCGTAATCAAACAGCGCCGGCTCGCAGAACTTCGCCGCCATGATGACCACCGCATCCGCCTTCTGATCCTGCGCCATCTTGATCAGATGCGCCGCCTTGACCTCCCGCGAATCATGCTTCGAGCCCGAATAATAGGCCCGCTCCGAATAGCTCTCGGCCAGCGCATGCAGCGGGTTGGCCTCGATCGGAACCTCTTGCGTGAACCATCTCCAGCCCCGCAGGAAGTCGTCGTCCAGGATGTAACACCCCGCCTCCTCGATCGTCTCGATCAGGGCCACGGGAGGAAGTTCGCAGAACGACCCTTCCAGCACCACGCGAATCCGGTCCTTGGGCCGCGTCGCACGCGTAGGCAGCGCCGCCAGAACTTCTTCCAACATTTCCACGTTCTTCTCCGGCGACATCAGCGTCCCCGCGCGCGTCAGCAAAAACTGTTCCGCGGCGGAAATCAGATGCGGCTTCTCCGAACGCAGCCGGTAGAGTTCCCGCAGCGCCGCGCGAATCCGGTTGTACAGCTGGATGCTGCGGTTCAGATCCTCGGCCGTGGGCTTGTAGCCCGACCGCTCCTGCAAGGCATCGAGAATCCTCCGATATTCCTTCTGGAGGTACTGCATGCCCAGCGGCGACGCGAAATTCTGCGGGAAGTGAATGTAATCCACGAACATCCCGGGGAAATTCCGGATGAACACGCTGGCCAGGTTGCGCGCCGGATCGCAGATGTTGTGGAACAGCATCCCTTCCACGAACTCCAGCCGCTTGGTGAACCCCAGCTCCAGGGTGCTCTTCACGATCGAGCACACGAACGACTGGAAGCGCGAGTCGGCGTAGGTGATCTCAATCTGGTTGCCCGCCCCGATGATCCCCAGCGGCAGCATCCGGCAGGCGTGAATCAGCTCCACCGGGCAGTAGATGGGGAAACAGCCGATGGCCTTGCGCCCCGGATGCTCGGCCAGCCATTGCTTGGCGGCGGAAAATTCCACATCCTGGGTAATCTCGCGGCAGGACTCGAAAATCGCATGCAGCCTGGTTGCTTCTTGTACCGGCGTCGTTGCCACCGTTGCCACCTCCCTCGCGGCGCGTCCGCGACCTGGGTCGTGCGCCTGCTACGGCCCCCAACCACTTCGTCCGGCCCTGGCGCTGACCCGCTGACTGGCCCACGCCCGTGTTGCCGGCGGGGGTGCCATTCAATGAGGCGATTGTACGGCGCGGACGGAAGGCGTGTCAACACTATTCTGGTACTACAATCCATTAATTGCCCGCATCCCCCAACTCGCTGCCCCGGCCGCCGGCCTTCCCCAGCCCGGAGTATCTCACTTCCCAGCACCTGCGGCGTGGATTATTGCGCGACGGGGACGCTCGTGCCCGCGCGGCGGCCGTGCCCGCCGCCCGCCGAGCCGGCAAGCCACGCGGCCAGATCGCGGTAGCGGCCCAGGAGGAAATTATTGGCGCTGCCCGCCAGCGGCATGCCCAGCGTCACGGCCTCGGTCACCTGCCGGTAGTCGTTGGGCAGGCGCATCAGGATGGGGCGGCCGTGCTTATGTTGAAACGCGGCCAGCGCTTCGTCGTCATTCTGCCGCCAGCGGTTGATGACGATGTGAATACGCTGGCAATCCAGGCCCGCCGGCGCGGCGGCGGCCATGTGCCGCTCGATCATGCCCAGCGCCAGCACGCTTGGCTCGGCCACCAGCAGCGTGGTCCCGGCCGCCGCCAGGACCGGCGCCCATTCCGCGGCGTTCACGACGCCCATGTCCACGACCGCAAAGTCATAGGCGCGGCCGGCCAACTCCACCAGCCGCGTCAGCGCCTGGATCGTCACGCTCTGGCGCTGCTCCGCCTTCATGGGCGCGTGGCGCGGACCCGCCAGGATTTCCACGCCCGTCTTATGCCGCGCGGCGAGCGTGGCCAGCAGCGGCTCATCCAATCGCTCAATGCGCTCGAGCGCGTCCAGAATTGTGAAACGCGGATTCAGGTCCAGCATCAGGGAGATCTGGCCGAACGGCCGCGCCAAATCCAGCAACACCACGCGCTTCCGCGTCTGCATGGCCAGCTGCACCCCGACATTCAGTGCCACCGTGGTGGTGCCCACGCCCCCTTTCGAACCGGTCACAATTGTCGTTGTCTCCCCCATGTATTCACCCCTGCCGGATGTGCGGTCTTGAATTGCGATGGCTTAAACAGAGCGATTTACGGCGGACGATCTCCCAGCCTTCGGCATGCCCGTGGAAACCCACATTGAAAGATATCGGCCAGACGCCCGTCGCCATCAGATAACCAGACTGCTTTCATGAGGCGATCCACTCGGAGGCGGGTACAATCCCGGAACTACCGGTTAACGCGTGGCATCCGAAAGGGTGCCAAATTGAAACAGCGCGCCAGGCAGGCCCTGGCCTTCCTGAGCTTTCCGCACCACTATATTGCGTCTCGTAAATGACGGCCCATAGTTCACAGTTCGTACTCCGCTGTAGGGGCGCTGCTTGCTGCGCCCCGATGAAGTCAATCGGGGCTGCGCCCGGCCGGGCGGTAAGATTTGCGAGCTATTTCGGGGACACCACACGAGCAGCTCGGCCATGGAATCACCGATGCGCCTCGCTTCTTGCGCCTCCGGCGACAGCAATGTTATTCTTCCTGCAGTTGCTTCGCGAGCGGGCGTCGTACAATGGCAGTATAGAAGCTTCCCAAGCTTCGGACGTGGGTTCGATTCCCATCGCCCGCTCCATCAACAACCCTTGATTTAATTGATCACTGCTGCTCATTCTGCCGCCGGTTGCCCGGGACTGAATACCGCGTCCACAATCGCGACGATCTCTTCCATCGCTCCATCGATGTCCATCGTGAGCCGCGCCAAGTCCACCTTGGCAAGCGCCGGGTAGTGTTCGACCAGCGCCGTCCACGCGGCGTCCCCGGCAAGATCCACGCCCATGGCTTCGTAGTATCCGTATCCTAAGTCGCGCAATCGGCACAACGAATCACTGAGATAGACAAGCGATACCAGGGGCCGGGCTGCTGACTCCGGCACAATATGGTGATGAAACTCGATCGCGGCAATCACATCGGCGGAAAAATTCCAGTGTTCGGCCAATATCTTCCCGCTTTGACAGTGGGTGAAGCCCAGATGTTCCTCCTCACATCGGTGGAGTGCCACGCGCCCGTCGCGCGCTGCCTGGAGGCACGCGCGAAAATCCTCCGTGCATGCGATCATGTTGACCAGGATTCCCAGGTCGTGCAGCAGGCCCGCCAGGTAGGCTTTCTCCGGATCGGGATATCCGATCAGCTTGGCCATTTTGCTGCTCACCAGCGCACAACCCAAGGAGTGGCGCCAGAACGTTGCCGCGTCGAAGGCCCACTTATCGGCCGGCACGATCCTGCTTAGACAGCAGCCGAGCAAAATGGCCTCCACGCGCTTTAGGCCCAGCGCCAACACCGCGCTGCGCACCGTTTCGGTGTCCCGCCGCCCGAACAACGGCGAGTTGGCCATTCGCAGGCACTGGGCCGCAATCGTCGAGTCGTAAGAGACCAGCTCGACTACCCGTTCCATATCCACTTCCTCTGGGGGTAGCCGGAGCATGGAAGTGAGCGGTTGGACGATCGTCGGCACCGCCGGCATCGCCTCCAAGGCTTTGATTTTGGGACGGATCTCCTCGAGGCGGCGCGTGTTCATGGTTTGCCTCCGCCGGTGTACCCGACGGGCGGTTTCCAGTACCCGATGGCCCCCGGGAAGTGCACCAGGTGAAATCGATCATCCACCTGATAGAGAGATTCTGCGTGACCCAGGAACAAGTAACCGCCGGGCAGCAGATTGGAATAGAAGTGCTGCATGACCTTGCGCTTCGAGTTGAGATCAAAATAGATGAGCACATTGCAGCAGAAGATGATGTCCATGCCTTTGAAGAAGGTCATCTTGCTGTCGTCACGCAGGTTGACGCGCTCAAACCGGATCAGCGACTTGAGCGGGTCGGTGACTTGCAGCCGCTTGTCGTCGTGGGGCTTGAAGTACTTTCTTCTGAGCAGTTCCGTGGTGCTGCGCAGCGCGTATTCCCCATAGATTCCGGCCTTGGCCACCGTGAGCGAGTGGTCGTTCAAGTCGGTGGCCAGAATGTCGACGGTCCACCCCTTCAGCATCGCTTCGCTTTCTTCCCGCAGAAACATGGACAGCGTGTAGGCTTCTTCTCCCGTCGAGCAACCCGCACTCCATAAGTGGAGACGCTTGAAACCCAGGGCGCTCTTGGCTTCCAGAATCTGGGGAAGAATCACGCGGCGCAGCGCCTCCAGTTGGGCTGGGCTGCGAAACATGTACGTTTCCCCAATCGTGATTTCGTTCAGCAGCAGCCGCAGTTCCGCTTCCCGGTTGGCGCGGACGGTGAGGTGCTCCAGGTATTCAGCGGGCGTCTTGGCATTTACCGCGCCCATGCGTCCTGCGCAACGAGAGGCCAGCAGGTACAGTTTTTCTTCCGGCTGGTAGATGCCCGAGACTTGGTAGATCACGTCGCGGATCTTCAAGTACGCGGGATCTCGCAGATCCGTGGCATCGGACTGCGTTACCGGCTTGGCTGTGCCTATTCCCACAAGGTCATCCCGCTCCGCTCCGGGGCCTGCCTCTCCGATGACGTCACATCCTCGGCGCCGCGGGCACGCTACAAGCTCGCGCTCTGCTGGACGTGACCCGGCGGACAACCTCCTGGCTGATGTCTTGCAGCGGGCAGATTTTGTCCGCGGCCCCCGCGCTGACCACCGCGCCCGGCATTCCCCACACCACCGAAGACGCTTCATCCTGCACCACGACTTCGCCCCCGGCTTCCCGGATGTGCATCGCTCCGCGGGCGCCGTCAGAACCCATTCCGGTCATCACCACTCCCAGCACGTTGGGACCATAGATCTGGGCCACCGAACGAAACATCACATCCACCGCGGGACGGCAGGAGTTTTCCGGGGGCTCCTGATTCAGGCTCAGGACTACCTCGCTTCCCCTCCGTGCCACCGTCAGGTGATAGTCGCCGCGCGCAATCCAAACCTGTCCGGGTGCGATCGTCTCGCCGCCTTCTCCTTCGCGCACCGAGAGTGCGGAGCAGGAATTCAGACGCTCCGCCAATAGCCGGGTGAACACCGGCGGCATGTGTTGCACCACCACCACGGGTACGGGGAAATCCGCGGGCAGGTGAGGAATCACCGCCGCCAACGCATTGGGGCCGCCGGTGGATGTGCCCACCGCGAGAATATCGATTCGCTGGCCGCTCGGTCTTCTCTTCCGCGGAGAGACACCCGGCCCGGGCCCGGTATCGCCGCTGCGGCCCCTGGCGAGGGAGACGATCTTGGCGACCAACTCCAGCCGCACTTGCTCCATCGCGCGGACCAGACTCTCGCTGTTGCTCGGCTTCAGCGCGTAATCGGAAGCTCCCAGCGACAACGCCTCCAGCGTGATGGCCGCTCCCCGTTCGGTCAGGGTGCTGAACATGATCACTGGCAGCTTGGGGTACAGCCTGCGGATCTGCTGGAGGACCTGGATCCCATTCAGCCCGGGCATCTCGATGTCCAGCGTGATGACGTCCGGATTCAATTGCGGAATCTTGGCCAGGGCCAGCGCTCCGCTGGAAGCCGTCCCGGCCACGTGGACCTCCCCGCTCGAGGCGAGGGCTTCGCACAACAGCTTACGGACGACCACGGAATCGTCCACGATGAGAACCCGAACCGGTAGCATGGCCTGTTTACCTTTTTGCCGCGGATGCCGCGTGGTCAGCGCGGCATCCGCGGGCGCGGCATCCGCAGATTACGACTGATATGACGGGACCGGCTCCCGAACCAGCTTGGGGCTCACCACCCTCGACATCTGCGGCTTCCCCGGATGCCCGGAACTCACATCGTCGATCTTGAACTGCGAAACCAGTTGGCGCAGCTTGGTGGACATCTCGGCCAGAGCCTGCGCCGCCTTCGCCGAGTCATTGGCGCCTTGTGCGGTATTCTTCGCCGCCCCGGCGACCCCGGCGATGTTCTGGGTGATCGCGACCGAGCCTTTCGCCGCCTCCGTCACGTTCCGCGCCATCTCGTTGGTCGTGGCGCTCTGCTCTTCCACGGCCGTGGCAATCGTATTGGAAATGTCGTTGACCTGCTTGATCACTTCGCCGATCTGGCTGATGGCGCCGACGGCGTTCTTGGTGTCGTCTTGGATGGCCTCGATCTTCCGGCTGATGTCCTCGGTGGCCTTGGCCGTCTGCTTGGCCAGTTCCTTGACCTCGTTGGCCACCACCGCGAAACCCTTGCCGGCTTCGCCGGCGCGGGCCGCTTCGATGGTGGCATTCAAGGCTAGCAGATTGGTCTGTTGGGCAATCGAGGTGATCACCTTGATCACCTGCCCGATCTCGACGCTGGAATCCCCCAGCTTGCTCACGACCTGATTGGTCTCTTCCGCCACCCGCACCGCACCGGTGGCGACCTTCGCCGATTCGGTAGCGTTCTTGGCGATTTCCTTGATGCTCGCGCCCATTTCTTCCGAACCGGTGGCCACGGTCTGCAGATTCTTATTCACCTGCTCGCTGGCGCTCGATACCACCTGGGCCTGGCTGGAGGTCTCTTCGGAGTTGGCGGTGATCTGCTGGCTGGTGGAGGACAGCTCCTCGCTGGCGCTGGCCACTTGTTGCGCGTTCTCGCTGATGGACTCGATGATGCTCCGCAACTTGCTCTGCATCTTGTTGATGGCGGCGGCCAGATCGCCCAGCTCGTCCTTGCTGGACACGGCGATTTCCGCGGACGTCAGGTCCCCCGCGGCGATCGCTTCCGCATTTTCGAGCGCGGCGCCGGTAGCCTTGGAAATGGCCCGGCTCAGGTAGATGGCAACCGTGATCGCAATCAGCAGGGCCACGAGCGTGGAAACCACCAGAGTCCAGACCAGCGTCCGGATGTCCGAATTCAGCCGGCCCTGAGTCTCGTGCATGAGTGTCGTTTGGGATTCGGCCATTTCTTGCAAATTCTTCTTGATACCCGCGTTACGCGTCGTCGCCTTCTGTTCTATGATCTCGTCGCCTTTGGCGATCGCGTCCTTTACGCCACTGTTGGCCATCGCCATCCCCTCTTCCGACTCCTTTTCGAATTTGGGGATTTCTTCCTTCACACTGGCAAGACGGTCTCGATTCGCCTGGAGAGTCCAGTTGACCGAGAGTTCATCCAGCCGGGCGAGGTCTTTCGCGACAGCTGCCGCCGTGTCCTCGTACAGCCGCTTTGCTTCGTTGAATTTCTCCCGGTCGCCTCCACCGAGGACTGCCTGGCGTGACTTGGCGCCGATCTGATTGAGATCTTTCTGGAGGTCCTTGTCCGCTATCACGGACGGGGTGCGGACGTCGGCGTTCATGCGCTGCATCTCTTGAATGGCCGAGACCTTGAAGTAGGCCAGCGTCGTGCTGGCTACCATCAGAGCCAGCACAATCCCGAAACCAAACCCTAGTTTCTTTCCAACTGTAAGTCTCATGGTTCCCTCTCCTTATGACGTTTCCGAGCGAAGCTCCCAATTCCCGAACGGTCACTGCGTCCCCAATTGGTCTCTGCTGTCCAACCTCTCTTAGAATCGGCTACTCCGGACATTTCGGTTAGAACTTGTAGAGCACGTCGAACTGCAACCGCTTCAGTTCGGTTTCGGTTGCGTTGGTAGTGCCCATCTGCCGGCCGAAGAAGCCCGTGAAGCCGACTTGGACGTTCTTGTGAGCCTGGTAGTAGGCTTCCACGCGATTCTGCTGGACGTTGCTGCCTTGCCGGATGTCGCTAAAGTCGAACAGCGACATGACCGCTTCCCGGTCGATCAGCATGTGGGTGTAGGCAAATTGCCAGTCGCCCTTTTCCTGCAGACGGCCGAAGCGACTCTCGATCCAGTGGGCGCGGCGTTCGTGAGGATTGCAAGCGCCGTTGACGGTGGCGACCACCACGTTGGCGGTTTTCCCGAGGGTGGTGAGTTGCGCCGCCGTGAGGGGAGCCACACCCGGCTGGTTGCCGCACGCCTCGGTATTTTGAACGTAATCGCCCAGGAAGCGAATCGGCCACCGATCCGACCAGGTCTTGATGTCGAATTGCGCGATCGAATCGGAAAGAGCGAACTTCGAATTCAGCTTCGCGGCGATGATCTGTTTGCTGACGGTGATGCCGCCCGGAGTGGTGCCGCTGGTGCCCGTTGCCGTGACGCTTGCCGTCACCGTCTGGAACGAGTTGGTCAGCGTGTTGTTCAGCGTATAGAGTCCGGCGCCCGGGCTCGAGGCGCTCGCGTTGCCGTAGCCAACCTGATTGGCCAGCGCGATCGGGTCGGCATTGTGGAAGTTATAGAAGGCCGTGTCCGCCGTGAACTTCAGCCAACGGGTGAGCTGCCAACGTGTCTGAATCTGTCCACCGTACACCACGCTCTGGTGAATGCTGCCGGTGGTATACGGGAGGGGGGCGCTGACGGGTTGCGTGTAGGTCTTGATCGCTTCCGGGTTCTGGGTTTCGGCGAACGGCAGCTGAAATCCAATCAACGCGAATTGCCGCAGTACCTTCCAGTTGTCGGATGTCCACTCGAGCTTCTGGGCCACGCCTTCGGGGAAGATGTCGTCGTCCCAGGTGAGCTGCGTGCGGTACCAGGGATAGGCGAACTTCCCGCCGGTCAGCGTCAGGGCCTTGAACTGGTGCGGGTTATAGTTGATAAAAGCGCGGTCGAGGGCGAATGGCTTGCGCGTGAAGAATTGGTTCGCCGTCTGGTTCGACGTAATCGGATCGTTGAGGTCACCGGTCGAGAGACCGACCCCGCCGCTGATGTCGTTGTTCAGCTTCGCGTTGATGTACAGCCGGGCGCGGTACCGCTCGCGGTTGCGGGCTTGCGACTGATTGACCGGTCCGCCGAAATACGGCTCATCGCGCAGGCGGAAATCGCCGCCAAAGGAAAATGGCCCGAAGTTCTTGATCTTGGCCTCGAGACTCTCGATTTTCTTTCCAAGATCCTGACCCTGTGCGGAGGGCGCCTTTGTGGCTGCGCCAACGGTGGGCCCGATTGCGGCGTTTGCCCCGGTCGCCGCCAGAGCCGCGGAGGATGCGGCGAGATTGGCCGTGACGCCGAGCTTTGCTTCCAGCGCGGAGATGCGATCGAGTTCTTCGCGCAGAGCCGTTCGCTCGCTTTCGAGCTCCCGGCTATGCTCGGCGAAGTTCTGTGTCTGGATCTGGACCGCTTCCCGCAGTTGTTGTAACTCGATTACCACGGTTGAGTCGGGTGCCGGCGCCGCTGGCGCCGTCTTCTCCGCTGCCGGATGGTGGCCGGCTGGTGGCGCTGCCGCGGTCTCCGTTTTGCCCCCATCGTTGTTCCCGGCGGCCGCCAGCCGCGGGGCCAGTCCAAACACGAAGGCGGCGAGCAACATGAGGCAGGTAATGCATCTGATTACTTTCATAGCTCTCCCCCGGTTACCGATCCGACGTTGCCAGTTCCGTGCGTTCCTCCATAGCGCATGCACGCTCGGTATCGAGGACGTGCATCAACTGCTTGTCGAGCTTGTGCACGCCGAGAATCGCCGACCGCAGCGTGCCACGGAGGGTTTCCGGAGGAGGTTCGAATGTTTCGTCTCCGGCCGCGACCACGTCGCCAATTTCATCAACGAGCAGGCTGACGGCCGGGAAGTTCCAACTGGCGCCGCAGGTCCATGGCAATGACGATCTGCCCGCGCAAATTCATCAGCCCGCGCACCACAAATGGCGCGAGGGGAACCTTGGTCAGTTCGCGCTGCAGAATCACTTCCTGGACTTTCGATAGCTCGATTCCGAACAGGTGGTTGTCCAGGTAAAACGTGCAGAATTGCCGGGAATTCGCCATGGCTCAGTCACCCACCTTTGCAAATTCTTCCTCGTGCTCTTGTGTGGGGGTAGCGGCGTGGAAGAGGGCGTCGAGGTCCAGCATTTCGGTTACACGAGTCTGGATTATCGCCGCGTAGAGGACACCCGCCCGCGTCGCTGGAGACTTCACGTCCACCCGGTCCTCGACGATGTCGAGGATCCGTTCCACCACCAGGCCGACGGCCCGCCCTTCGTGATTGCAGACCAGAACCTGAAGCGAACCCGAATCCGCGGGAGGCGGCGTGTGACGAGGGCTCTGGCGCCTTTCTTCCAGCACCTCGCTCAGCTGGACCAGTGGAAGGATCTGGCCGCGATATTGAATGACGGATTCACTTCCCGACTTTTCCACTTGCGAAGCCGGAAACTCTTCCAGGCGAGCCAGAGCGCCCAAAGGCAGGGCCATCCGCGCATCGTCCGGACCGGTGAAGATGACCAGCGTCTGTTTGTCCCCGGTCGCGCCCTCATTTTCGGAATCCGCCTTGGCCTCCGCGCGATCCCGAACCTCGGAAATGACGCTGGCGCGCTGCGCCAGGCCGAGCACATCCAGAATCAGCGCCACCTTGCCGTCGCCCATGATGGTGGCGCCGGCGTAGGTGTTGACGCTCTTTAACTGCTTGCTCAGCGGCTTGACCACGATCTCCTCGGTGTCGTTGATTTCATCCACCACCAGCCCAAACTGCTGGTCATCGGCCCGCAGTACGACGATGTTCGCGTTCTGCGTCTCGAGGACCTTCTTTTCCACAACCGTCAGCAGCTCGATGATCTTCTTGGAGAGCGGCTCGACATTGCCGAATTCGCGCTGCGCCTCATTCTGCTTGCCATTCACGCTGTGCACGACGATTTCCCGCACCAGTTCGTGAAACCGCTGGTGCGTCGCCTCCAGCGCCTGCATCTCCGCGATGTCGCCGTACTCCTTCAGGCCCGACGAATAGAGCCATTTCCCCAGAGCACACGACGTGTGAGAACCCGCTTGCTCCACCGTCATCGTCGTCTTGCCGTCCAGAAGCTGTCGGAGCCGGCCGATCCACTGCCCGTGCTTGTCCCGGGCCAGGGTAAAATCCAGTGTCTCCAGGTCGGCCCTGGAGGTTGCTCGCGAGGCTCCCGCCTCCCGCGCTTGGGCGTCGGCTTTCAGTTCCCGGTTCAAATAGACGAGAGGAAGCAGTTGCCCCCGCAGGCGATGGACGGGCGCTCCGTTGACCAGTTCAATGCCCTTGCGCGCCTGTTCTCCTTCCAGACGCACCAGTTCGAGCAGGCTGACCTGTGGAATGGCGTAGCGGTCTCCTCCGGTGGTCACCATCAAGGCCGGGATAATCGCCAGGGTCAGGGGAATCTTCATGCGCACGGTGGAGCCCTGTCCCGGCTTGGACTGCACATCCACGGTGCCCCCGATCTTCTCGATGTTCGTCTTCACCACGTCCATGCCCACGCCGCGGCCGGAAACGTTGGTGACTTTTTCCGCCGTGGAAAAGCCCGGCAGCCAGATGAGGTTGGCGATCTCGCGCTCGGTCATCCGTGCCGCCTGGTCCGCGGTGATCAGCCCCTTCTGAATCGCCTTGGCGCGGATTTTCTCGTAGTCCAGCCCGGCCCCGTCGTCGCTGATTTCGATGTTGACCTGCCCGCCCTCGTGAAACGCCCGCAAGAACAGCCGCCCTTCGGGGTCTTTCCCCGCTGCTTTGCGCGCTTCGGAAGACTCAATCCCATGATCGACCGCATTGCGCACCAGATGCGTGAGCGGGTCCTTGATGGCCTCGATGATGGTTTTATCGAGTTCCGTCTCTTTGCCTTGCATCTCGATGCGCACCTGCTTGCCGCATCCCACCGCCACGTCGCGCACGGTTCTCGGAAACTTGTTCCAAATGTTGTCGATGGGCTGCATGCGCGTCTTCATCACGCCTTCCTGCAGTTCCGTCGTGATGAGGTTCAGCCGCTGGCTGGTGGCCAATAACCCGCTGTCTTCGGTGGAATTGGTGTATTGCACGATCTGGTTGCGCAGCAGGACCAATTCGCCGACCCGGTTCATCAGCCGGTCCAGTTGGCTCACGTCGACGCGAATGGTGCTGTCGCTGGCACTCTGCCCGCGGGCCTGCTGCTGCACGTTCAGCGCTTCCAGCACGTCCTGCGGCTTCACGGCTCCTTGTTCCACCAGGATTTCGCCAACGTGCCGTGGGTCCCCCGCGTTTTGCTGCTGCACCGCTTCGTATACTTCGCTCACCTTCGCCGCGCCCCGCTTGATCAGGATTTCGCCCACGTTCGGTGTGGGACGCGGCGCAGCGGTCGGCGGAGCCTCCTCTTTGGCTGGCGCTGGGCCCGGAGGCGGGCTCGACTCCGCTTTCGCCGGAAGCAGCTGCGTTAAAGTGGAGATCAGTCCCTGGTCGTCACGCTCCCCTTCGTTGCCCGCGGCTTCGATATTTCCCAGTATCTGGCGAACGGCATCCACCATGGCCAGCAAGGCGGTCGTGATTTCAGGGCTCAGCGTGAGTTGGCCGTCGCGCAATTTCGCCAACAGACTTTCACCGACATGCGTCACAGCCTCCAGCTGGTTGAAGGCCAGAAAACCCGAGGTCCCCTTGATGGTATGAATGGTGCGAAACACGCTGGCCAGCGTCTCGCGGTTGCCGGGATCTTTCTCCAAGGCGACCAAGTCCCGGTCCAGACGATCCAAGTTCTCATAACTCTCCACTAAGAATTCTTTAACGATCTCCACATCGCTCATGACCTAGTACCCCTCGGACACTCAGGCTCTTCTTTCGCTCCCCCGGCGACCGTTGCGGCAGTGCCTGCCCTACACGGCCTGGGGACGTCCTGAAACAGTTGGTTAGCCCTCGCCTTGTTCCACACCACTTGCTCCCGCGGATCGAGCACATAGCACGTTATCGGTCCTGCGCGACGGGACTTTAGTTCTGGTCCACTCCGTCGCGTTGTGCCCGCGGACATGAGGGTCCAACCGATTGCAAAGGCGGAAGGATTCGATGAAGAGGAAGCGATACACGCCGCAGGAGACCACCGCGAAGCTGCGCGAGGCGATGTGAACCCCACCCAGGGCACGACGACGCAGTGAATGATCGGAACCGAACAATTGGCAAGCCCCGCGGGCAGGCGGCGGTACCCAGAGAGGAGCGCTTGCCGGTGGGTAGGAATTCCTTAACGAGGACTGCTGGACACGCCGAGTGAGAAGTACATGCCGGAGCAGACCGTGGCACTCCTGCGGCAGACTGCATGGGAGATGCGAACGGTAAGCCAGGCACTTTTACCGTTGGCGAGTTTCCCAATCCGGGAACGGGATGGTTTTCGACATGACCAGTCAGTCTGCGCGCTAACCAGCCTTGAACGAAATGATCCGAATCGGGGCATGCTTTTTCGTGAACAAGGGTGGCTCAGCGATCGGACGCTGCTTTGCCGGCGGATTTCGCGGGCTTGGCGGCACTCTCCCACGGGCGGCGGGCAATCAGCTTGAGCATGGTGGAGATGGTGATGGAGCGGAACGTGGCGATGGCGTGGTCATCGATCTCGTTCAACACGATGTGCAAGGCGTGCCCTGCGTCGGTTTCCAGTTCGGAGTCGTGACTGGCGGCGCTTTCCGAGGCCACCGGCTCGAAAATCTGAATGACATCGAACAACGTGAGCCGTTTGGCGTTGCCGATGAAGCGGTATCCGCCGCCCACGCCGCGCGCCGAATCCACCAGCCCGGCGCGCCCCAGATCGCGCAGGACCTTGGCCAGATGATGCGCGGAGATGCCGTACTTGTCGGCGATGTCGGTGCCGGAGAGCTGGCGCAACGGATCGGCGGCAAGTTCCAGCACGGCGTAGAGCGCGAATGAGGTGGCCTTCTGCAACCGCATGATTCCCCGCTTCCTCCCGCGCTCAGTCCAGCGTGGTCTCCAGCTCGATGAACGGCCCGGCCATCATCCCCTGGCTGCGGAAAAACGAAAGCACCAGATTGTTGCCGCGCAGCATCATGGTGCGCACTTTCTGCACGCCGGCGCGCCGGAACGCATCACACAACGCGCCGAACAGCAGCGTGCCCGTGCCCGTGAGGCGGGTTCCGGGACGCACCTGCACCGCAAAAATCCAGCCGCAGGGCGGCTCGCCGAACTCCCAGGCGCGCACTTCCCCGACGATGAATCCTTCGATCGTGCCATCGGATTCGGCCACCAGAAAAAAACGCGGCACGCGGCGTCGCGCGCCATAGAGTTGAAAGGTTTCCTTCCAATATGTGCGCTTGGCGATGCCGGTGACCTCTTCGTCCAGCGCGATCAAGGCCGGAAGGTCCCGGCTGACCGCCGGGCGAATGCGGAGCTTCGAGGATCGTTCAGGCGCCGCCGCGGAGGTCATGACTCCCCCCGTGGAACGACGGGCGGGCGGCTGGCCGGCCGGCGCGTTTGGTGGACTGGGCCCATGGCACCTTGACGTAAAAGTGTAATCTAGTACCACATTATAAAAAAAGCAAGGGCCCTGAGCTGTGCCCGGGACACTCCCCTCAACCGAGCCGCATCACATGGTGAGTAAACTGGCGGGCGTACAGGATCACATCAGGGCCGGCCGCGCTGCCGAAACGCATCAGGCAATGGCAAGCGGGATGGCCTTCTTCCACTTCCCTTGCGCCTTGAGGATCAACTCCACCACTTCCCGCACCGCGCCTTCCCCGCCGCGCGCCGTGGTTATGTAGTGGGCCACGCGCTTCACTTCCGGAACGGCGTTGGCCACGGCGACGGCCAGCCCCGCGCGTTCCAGCAACGGGAGATCGGGCAAATCGTCGCCGACGTAAGCAACTTCCTCGTCGGCGACTCCCGCCCGCGCCAGAATGGCCTTGTACGCTTCGGTCTTTTTCGGCGCGCCCTGCACGACAAACTCCATCCCGTTTTCGCGCCCACGGCGCGCCGTGGCGGGCGCGTCGCGGCCGGTAATCATGCCGGTGCGGATGCCCATCAGCCCGGCCAGCTTGATTCCGGCGCCGTCCTGGGAGTTAAACATTTTCATTTCGGCCACGCTGCCGTCGGGAAACGATTGCAGGCACACGGCGCCCGACGTCATCGTGCCGTCCACATCCATCAGCAGGACGCGGATCTTGCGCGCGCGGCGCACCACCTTGGCTGGAAATTTGATTTCGCGAATCGCCATTTATTCGTTACCTCGTCGAAGACCAGACCGCGAGCGCAGGCACCCTTCCACAACTCATGCCGGATCAATACGCCGGTTGCGTGCCGGCAGCTTGCGGTCAGAATAGCTGCAACGTCCAGAGATCGTGGATGTGGACCACGCCCTCCAGCTTTCCCGCGGCATCGACCACCAGCACGGACGTGATCTTCTTCTCTTCCATCAGGCGCAAGGCGGCCGCGGCCAGCTCCGTGCGCGGCAGCGTGACCGGATTCTTCGTCATGCAGTCCACGGCGACCAGGTCCAGAACATTTTCCCTGCGCCGCTGCATGATGCGCCGCAGATCGCCGTCCGTGATGACGCCCAGCAGCCGCCCGTCCGCGTCGGTGACCGCCGCCAGCCCCAGCCCCTTGCGGCTCATCTCGTAGATGACGTCGGGCATTTTCGTTGCGGCGTGCACGCGCGGCACATCCTCGCCCGCATGCATCAGCGCCTCGATGCGGCGCAGTTTCTTGCCGAGGCCTCCGCCGGGATGCAACGCGGCAAAATCGTCTTCGCGGAATCCGCGGCGCTCCAGCAGCGCGATGGCCAGCGCGTCGCCCATGGCTAGCGCTGCGGCGGTCGAAGCGGTGGGCGCGAGATTCAGCGAGCACGCCTCTTCCTTCACGGCAATATCGAGGACGATGTCGCTCGCTAGCGCCAGCGTCGAACGAGGCTTGGCCGTCAGCGTGACCAGATGAATGCCCAGCCGCTTGACGGCTTCCAGCAGCGCAATCAGCTCTTCGGTTTCGCCGCTCGATGAAATCGCCAGCAGCACGTCGTTGGCCGTGAGCATGCCCAGATCGCCGTGCAACGCTTCCGCGGCGTGCAGAAAGATCGACGGCGTGCCCGTGCTCGAAAAGGTCGCCGCGATCTTGCGGCCTATCAGACCCGATTTGCCCAGCCCGGTCACCACCACGCGCCCCGGGCAGGCGTACACCAGCTCCACGGCTTTCTCGAACCCCGCGTCCAGCCGGTCAATCAGCGCCGCAATCGCTTCGGCCTCCATGCGCAGGACGCGCGCGGCGGTGGCCAGCGGCCGCGTCCCATTGTTTTCCGCGGAGACTCCCTTGTTCGGAACCACCACCTTCATTGGTTTGCCGGAATCGCGCCGCTCGCCGCCTCCCGACGGCCGCCGCGAGCCTTTTGGTTTCGCTTTTGCGGGACGAGACGTCATCGTGGCGCATCCCATTCGCGGACCAGCGCCGCCAGCTTCAGAATTTTCTCCAGTAACGGGCGCAGCCGGTCCAGGGCCAGGGCATTCGTGCCGTCGGAGAGCGCCTTCGCCGGATTGTCGTGCACCTCGAGGAAGATCCCATCCACGCCCGCGGCCGTGCCGGCGCGCGCCAGCGGTTCGATGAACTCCGGCTGCCCACCGCTCGAATTCCCCGCCCCGCCGGGCAGCTGCACCGAGTGGGTCACGTCGAACACCACCGGATAACCGAGCTTGCGCATGATGGGAAATGACCGCATATCCACCACCAAATTCTGATAGCCGAATGACGTGCCTCGCTCGGTCAAGATGATCTTATCGTTGCCGGTGCTGGCCACTTTCTCCGCGGCGTGCACAATGTCCCCCGGCGAAAGAAACTGCCCCTTCTTGATGTTGACCACTCGCCCCGACGACCCGGCGGCCACCAGCAGGTCGGTCTGGCGGCACAGGAACGCCGGAATCTGCAGAACGTCGCAGACCTGGGCGGCCGGAGCGACGTGCGCCGCCTCGTGCACGTCGGTGAGAACCGCAAGCCCCGTGCGCTTCTTGATCCCGGCGAGAATCCGCAGACCGTCTTCCAGGCCCGGCCCGCGGTAGGAGGCCACTGACGAGCGGTTGGCCTTGTCGTAGGAGGCCTTGAAAATCAAACCCACGCCAAGGTCGGACGTGATCTTCTGCAACTCCTCGGCCATGAACCCCGCATGGGCTTCGCTTTCGATCACGCAGGGGCCCGCGATCAGAAACAGCGGCGCGCCCGCGCCGATGCGCACCTTACCCGCCGAAAAATTGCGTCCTGGCTCCATGAAAATGCTTCCGCTCCCTTTCGCGCTCAATAACCCGCAGACAAATTCTTCGTCCGCCACGGCAAACTCAGAATAGCCGCCAAACCTAACAGCCTATGCGGGTTCGCAGACGTTTTCAACTTGGAAGTGGATCTCGTGGGATAATGTCGCCGGCTGGCAGCGTCGCACCCGAAACAGAAAGACCCGGCCCGACGCCGGCGCCAGGGAGACCACCATGAGCACGAGTTTGCCGAAGGCGGTACTCGACAGCGCGGACATCACCGCGATTACCCAACTGATCCTGCGCGAGCGCGAATCCCGCGACCTAGGGCGCTGGGAGCAGATGCGCGGCTGCTTCTGGCCCGACTCGCTGGTGCGGGTGAGCTGGTTTCGCGGCACCGGCGCCGATTTCGTCACCGGCTCGATCGACATGGCCCGCCGCAACATCCTGGCCAAGCACCGCCTGGCACCCATTCTGGTCACGCTCGCCGGCGACCGGGCCATCGCCACGCTGGTCGCCATCATCGACCTGCCCGTGAAATTGCAGGGCGTGGAGATGAATCTGGCGACCTTCTCGCGCTTCCTCTACCGCGTGGAGCGGCGCGAGGACCGCTGGGGCATCGTCGGCTTCGACGCCATCTACATGCGCGACGAGCTCACCCCCGCGATTCCCGGCCAGGGAATCTCCATTGATCCCAATGAGGTGAAGCCGTTCCGGGCCTCCTACCGCATGCTGTCCTATTACCTGACCACCCAGGGCTACGAGGTGGACTCGAATCTTCCCGGCGAGGATCGCCCCGAACTGGTCGAGGCTTTCAACCGGGAGTCCTATGGCTGGGCTGGACTTAAACCATAGAGCCATAAAGACATACATTCGTAGTACCAAAAATTAAAACTAGCTGCTATGGAAATCCAATAATTCGTGTATAATAGCTAGTAATTGGTGTGGCCGTTCAGACACACACCCAATTATCCATTAATGGGAAACCTTTTGACTATCGCAAGCATCGGATAACTATGGGCATAGCAGCACACAAGCGTAAGGGAACGGGACGGTTAGTTCCAACGATGCCGACAGGCGTCGAATATCGGGTGCGGTTCGGAATTCAGGTCTCTCCGCCGACCAATCAACACGGCAGAGGCGTCCGGCCAACCCGATGGGCACGGTGCTCGGTCCGCTCGACCACGACCCACCGCATCCCCAATGGAAACTATTTTCTCCATGCGGATGAGGGCGGGGTATACCAGATGAAGTCGATCGGCACCACGTGGCACTACCTGTCGCTACTGTAGATCACTCGTCTCTGGGCCAACGCCTTTGACATTCCAATCCCAAGCCCCCTCGCGGGGACGCTCGTTCGCCGAGCCGCCGCGCGGGTGTGCCCGCCGCCCAACGCCTTATGCGTAGGCGGCCACGCCGGTGATCCGCTCGCCGATGATCAGCTTGTGGATGTCGTTGGTACCTTCGTAGGTGTAGACGGACTCCAGATTGTTCATGTGGCGCATGATCGGGTAATCGTCCACGATGCCGTTTGCGCCCAGAATGTCGCGGGCCTTGCGCGCCGTCTCCAGCGCGATGCCCACATTGTTCATCTTCAGCATGGAAATCTGCGACGGATGCGCGCGCCCCTGGTCCTTCAGCCTGCCCACCTGCAACGCCAGCAACTGCGCCTTGGAGATTTCCGTGATCATCCACACCAGTTTTTCCTGCACCAGTTGGTGCGAGGCGATGGGCTTGTTCCCAAACTGCTTGCGCTGCTTGGCGTAATTGAGCGCGGCATCGTAGCACGCCATGGCCGCGCCGATCGCGCCCCAGCCGATGCCGTAGCGCGCCTGATTGAGGCATTCGAACGGCCCGCGCAAACCGACCACGCCCGGCAGCAGATTTTCCGCCGGAATCTTGCAATCCGTCATCGCCAGCCCCGAGGTCACCGAGGCGCGCAGCGACCACTTCCCGTGCACGTCAAACGTCTTGAAGCCCGGCGTGCCCTTCTCCACCAGAAAGCCGCGGATCTTTTCATCTTCGCACTTCGCCCACACCACCGCGACGTCGGCAATCGACCCGTTGGTGATCCACATCTTTTCGCCATTCAGGATATAGCTGTCGCCTTTCTTCACCGCGCGCGTCAACATCCCGCCGGGATTCGACCCGAATTGCGGCTCCGTGAGGCCGAAACAGCCGATCGCTTTTCCCTGCTGCAGTGGCGGCAGCCACCGGTCCTTCTGCGCGTCGGTGCCGAACGTATAAATGGGAAACATCACCAGGCCGGACTGCACGGAAATGAAGCTGCGCAGTCCGGAATCGCCGCGCTCCAGCTCCTGCGTCACCAGGCCGTACTCCACGTTGGACATGCCCGCACATCCGTACCCGGTCAGGCTCGCGCCAAAAAATCCGAGTTCGCCCAGTTGCGGAACCAGTTGCAGCGGAAATTTCCCTTCGCGGTTGTACTCCTCGATGATCGGCAGCAGCTGCTCGTCCACGAACTGCCGGGCGGTCTGCCGCGCCAGCTTTTCCTCGTCGCTTAGAAAGGAATCGATGTCCAGATAATCGACCCCTGGGAAGGATGGCATAAGAGTGCTCCTTTAAATTCAGAACGCGCCGCCTGGATCGTCACCGCCAACGCAAACTTTTTGCGCCTATGAAGTACGGCCTCATTGTATAGCACTCCGTTCGGCGCCGGACAACACTCCAATCGCGTTTCGCGCGCCTCACGCGCTGCATTTCCGGCGCGCCCCGCAACCCGCGCTCTGCTGCGTCCACCCGTTTCTGCTTCATACCACGCGAGTTAGCCAGCGGTCCCGCGGCGCGCAACCGGCCACGCGTGAAGTGCGCTCATGCGTCTATTCGAGCAGCTTCATGCAATATGACCGCTAATGCCTTGACATCCCAAGGCACGCTTCCTAGGATGCAAATAGATTCCTTCATCATGCGCTCGGGCCCACCGGCCCGGGCGAGCATTCGAATGGAGGAATTCCAGGTCCTCATATAGGCTATGCAATTCTTCAACCAAGGCATTGAGACAATGCCGCGGGAGCAGTTGCAAGCCCTCCAGCTCGAGAAGCTGCAGAAGTTGCTCGTTCGTCTTCATGGCCCCAACCGCTTCTACACCCGCAAATGGAAAGAAAGCGGCGTCACTCCCGCCGCCATCACGTCGCTCTCCGATCTCACCAAGCTGCCCTTCACCACGAAAACCGAACTGCTCCGCGCGCAGGACGAGGCGCCGCCGTTTGGAAGCAACCTGACCTTTCCCGACGACTGTTACACCCGCGTTCACCAGACCTCCGGCACGACGGGCACGCCCCTGCGCGTGCTCGATACCGCCGAAAGCTGGGAGTGGTGGGGCAACTGCTGGGCCTATGTGCTGGCCGGTGCCGGCGCGACCTCCAGCGACCGCGTATTCCTGGCCTTCTCCTTCGGCCCCTTTATCGGTTTCTGGTCCGCGGTGGAAGGAGCGCGGCGCATCGGCGCGATGATGATCCCCGCCGGCGGATGGGATTCCCTGCAGCGCCTGCAAGCCATGCGCGACCTGGGAGCCACCATCGTCTGCTGCACGCCCACCTACGCCCTGCGCCTGGCGGAAATCGCCCGCGACGAGCATTTCGACCTGAAATCGCTTCCCATTCGCGCCTTGATCCACGCCGGAGAGCCCGGCGCCAACGTCCCGCGCACCAAGCAGCGCATCGAATCCGAATGGGGCGCCAAGTGCTTCGACCATGCCGGCGCCTCCGAGGTGGGGCCGCACAGCTTCGAATGCGAAGTGCAGCCGGGCGGCACCCACGTGATTGAAAGCGAATACATCGTGGAAGTGATGGACACGGATACGGGCCAGGCCGTGGCGCCCGGAGGCACGGGCGAGTTGATCATCACCAACCTGGGCCGCGCGGGATTTCCGGTCATCCGCTATCGCACCGGGGACCTGGTGCGCTTGAACGTCGCGCCCTGCGCCTGCGGCAGGACGTTCGCGCGTTTCGAAGGAGGGTTGCTCGGCCGCGCCGACGACATGGTGACCATCCGCGGCGTCAATATCTATCCCACCGCCATCGAAAACGTCATTCGCCAATTCACCACCGTCGACGAGTTCCGCGTCACCATCCGCACCAAGCAGCAAATGCAGGATCTCGAAGTGCAGATCGAGGTCGGCGGCGGCGACAACCCCGACCAGGTCCGCGCGCGCGTCGAACAAGCCATTTATCATGTGATCTCCCTGCGGCCCACGGTGACCCTGGCCCCGCCGGGAAGTCTGGCTCGCTATGAGAATGAAAAAAAGGCCCGGCGCTTCCGCCGTCTGGACGACAGCTCCGGCATTGGACCTGCGTAGCCATGCGAGTACAATCGTAGAGTACCGCCGGACAGCACGAAGAGTTAAGATCGAGTCTCTCGAGGTAATTAAATATGGCCACTCAGCCGGTTGAAGCACAGAAGACAGCTCACATTCGTATCGACCTCAATGGCGAGATGACCGATGTTTCGTTCGCCCCCTACAAAACGCTGCTCGAAGTCCTGCGCGAAGACCTGGGCCACACCGGAACCAAGCATGGCTGCGAGCTTGGAGAGTGCGGCGCCTGCGCCGTCATTCTCGATGGCAAGCCGGTGCTTTCTTGTCTGGTACTGGCGCAGGAGTGCGACGGGCGAAAAGTGGTGACGATTGAAGGGCTGACGGCGGATGGGCAACTTCATCCTTTGCAGGAGGCCTTTGGCGATCATGGGGGATCGCAGTGCGGCTATTGCACCCCGGGCATGATCGTGACGGCCAAGGCGCTCCTCGATCAGAATCCGAATCCGACCCACGAGCAGATTCGAGAGGCGCTCTCGGGAAACCTGTGCCGCTGCACGGGCTATTTGCAAATTTTTGACGCCGTGGAAAATGCCATTGTCGAGATCAGCAAGCGCAACGCCGCCGCCAAGTAGCCGCGAGCGCGCCGGCAACAAATTCGACGGGAGGTAGGAACTTGCCAAGGGAAAAGGATCTGCCAAAGCGAGCCTCGCGGGACCCCAAAAGGTCCGGCGACGATTTGCGCGTCATCGGCGCTGCCCGGCGCAGAGTGGACTCCAGGGGCAAGGTGACCGGCCAGCCCATTTATGCCGACGACATCTCCCTGCCCCGCATGGCTCACTGCAAGCTGCTGCGTTCGCCACATCCCCACGCGCGCATTCGCTCCATCGACACCTCGCGCGCTTCCGCGCATCCCGGCGTCTATCTCGTGCTCACCGGGAAGGATATGCCCATCGAGTATGGAATCTTGCCGGTCAGCCAGGATGAAACGGCCCTGGCTACCGATCACGTGCGCCACGTCGGAGATCCCGTGGCCGCCGTCATCGCCCGCGAGGAACTGACCGCCTTTGAAGCCCTCGATCTGATCGATGTCGATTACGAAGTCCTCGCCACCATCTCCAGTCCGGAGGAGGCCCTGGCGACTCCCGAGCCGCGCCTTCATACCTACGGCGAGGAAGGCAACATCCACAAGCGCGTTTCGTTTGAATTCGGCGACGTGAACGTGGGCTTCGCGGAAGCCGATGAGGTGTTCGAGGATCTTTTCTTTTACCAGGGCAGCACGCATCTCGCCATGGAGCAGCATGCTTCGGTGGCCGCCAAGGACCGCGACGGCAAGCTCACTCTTTGGACCAGCACCCAGGTTCCTCACTATCTGCACCGCTCGCTGGCTAAAGTCCTGGGGATGCCCACGGGACACATTCGCGTGATCGCCACCCCTTGCGGCGGCGGCTTCGGCGGCAAGAGCGACCCGATGAACCACGAGCTCATCGTCTCGAAAGCCGCGCTCATGCTCGACCGCCCGGTAAAGATCAGTCTCACCCGCGAGGAAGTCTTCTATTGCCACCGCGGGCGCCATCCCGTTCTGATGAAGTTCAAGGCCGGCGTCAAGAAGGACGGCACGCTGACCGCGCTCGATCTGCAAACGTTAGTGGACGGCGGCGGTTACGGCTCGTTCGGCGTGGCCAGCACGTTCTATACCGGCGCGCTGCAAACCACGGCCTATCACCTGCCGCGCTACAAGTTCCGCGCCTGCCGCACCTTCACCAACAAGCCTCCCTGCGGCCCCAAGCGCGGCCACGGCACGCCCCAGCCCCGCTTCGGCCAGGAAGTGCAGATGGACAAGATCGCCGAGCGGCTGAACATTGACCCGGCCGAACTCCGCCTGCGCACCGCCGTAAAACCCAACGAACTCACCGCGAATTTCCTGCAACTCGGCACCGTCGGCCTGAGTGAATGCATCGAGCGTGTCGTCGCAATGTCCGGCTGGAAAGACAAGTTCCGCAAGCTGCCCGAGGGCCGCGGCGTGGGCCTGGCCTGCTCCTGCTACTTGACTGGAGCGGGACTCTCGATCTACTGGAACCAGATGCCGCACTCCGGCATTCTACTGAAACTCGATCGCGGAGGCGGCGTCACGCTCCAGGCCGGAACCACGGAGATCGGCCAGGGGTCCGACGACGTTCTTTCGGCCATTGTGGCCGAGATTCTCGGCATCAATACCGCGGACATCCGCGTCTACTCGGGCGACACCGATCTCGGCCCGGTGGATCTGGGCTCGTACTCCAGCCGCGTGACCCTGATGGCTGGGAATGCGGCCGTGCAGGCGGCGGAAAGAGCCAAGGCCATGCTGGCGGAGGTCGTGGCGGAGCGCCTGGAAGTCCCGCCGGAATATCTCGTTTTCGCCAACAATCACGTGTTCGATCCGGGGGCGGCGGAAAAGAAGCTCACCTTCCCGGAAGCGATCTGCCTTGCGGAAGCCAAGTTCGGCACCATCGGCACGGCGGGCTCCTACTGGCCGCCGAAGATGCCCGCGGCCAAGTACAAAGGCGGTGGCGTCGGGACTTCGCCCACCTACACGTATTCGGCGGCCATCGTCGAAGTCGAGGTGGACCCCAACACGGGCTGGCTCCGCGTCGTCAACGTGTGGAACACCCACGACCTGGGCCGCGCGCTCAACCCCACCCTGGCCCTCGGACAGGTCGAAGGCAGCATCTACATGGGTCTCGGCGAAGCGCTGATGGAGGAGCAGGACTTCCGGCGCCTTCCCAAGAAGCTTTCCCACGCCTTGGTGCACAAGGCGCCATCGATGCTCGATTACAAGAGCCTGACCTCTCTGGATATGCCCCCGGTCTACACCGAATTCGTCGAAGGCCCCGATCCACGCGGTCCCTTCGGCGCCAAGGAAGTGGGGCAAGGCCCGATGCTCCCCATCGCTCCGGCGGTGGCCAACGCCGTCTTCGACGCCGTCGGCGTCCGCATCGACGAAGTGCCGATTACGCCGGAGAAAATCCTCAAAGCGCTCGCCGAAAAGAAAGCCGGGCGCGCGCCGCGTTTCGGTCCCAAACATTTTCCCCAGATCCAGTGGCCCGAGCCTCTGCGCGTCCCTCCCCCCTGGGAGGGCGGTGACGGCCGCGCCATCAACGACACGCCCAAGCCGCCCAAACCGGCCGCCAAGGTCGAAAAGGTGTTAAGCCGATGATGCGACTGCCCATGTTCGACCTGCGCGCGCCGCGCACCACCGACGAAGCGGCGCGCATTCTGGCCGGGGAAGGCGCCAACGCCATGCTCCTGGCCGGCGGCACCGACCTCCTCCCCAACATGAAGCGCCGCCAGCAGGTGCCGAGGACGCTCGTCTCCCTGCGGAACATCGGCACCCTGAAGCAATCCCAGTTCAACCCCGCGGGCGCGCGCCTGGGCGCCTGCGTCACGCTGACGGAAATCGCCGAGGACCCGCGCTTCCGCAACGGCTATTCCGCCCTGTGGCAAGCCGCCGCGCAGGTGGCCACCTCGCATATCCGCAACATGGCCACGCTCGGAGGCAACATCTGCCTCGACACCCGCTGCTCCTACTACGACCAGAATTACGAGTGGCGCAAGTCCATCAGTTTTTGCATGAAAAAAGACGGCGAAGTCTGCTGGACCGCGCCGGGCAGCGAGCGCTGCATGGCCGTCTCCTCCACCGACACGGCCCCGGCGCTGATCGCGCTGGGCGCCCGCGTGCTGCTGCGCTCGGGCGCGGAAGTGCGCGAGGTCCTTCTCTCGGACCTGTATCAAAATGACGGCATGAATTACATGTTGCGGCAGCCCGGCGAGATTGTCGAGGAAGTGCGCCTGCCCGCCCTGCACGGATGGAAGAGCGCCTACTGGAAGCTGCGCCGCCGCGGGTCGTTCGACTTCCCTGTGATGTCGGTGGCGGCCGCCGCGCGCCTTTCCCCCGCGGGCGTCGTTGAAGAGGCGCGCATCGTTCTCGGCGCGGTCGCCTCGCGCCCCCTGCCCGCCGACGAAGCGGCGAAATCCCTGGTCGGGCGTCCCCTGACTGAGGAAACCATCGCCGAAGCCGCGGCACAGGCGGCGCGCCTCGCCAAGCCGCTCGACAACACCGATTTCGACATGAGCTGGCGCAAGAAGGTCACCACGGCGTTTGTCACCTACGCCCTGCGCGACCTGCGCGGCGACGACATGACCTCCGTGAACCTTTCCCTGGGCCGCCACATTCTCTAGTGTGCCGTCCCGCAAGTTCGTAGCATTTTTCTTTAGGAGGCCGGGGCTTCAGCCCCGGTGCAACTGCGGCTCATTGCCAAGGCGGTCGGCGTCCCACCGCGCAACGTCGCGCTCAGCGCGGGCGCTACGGCCCGCATCAAGCGGCTCACGATTTCGGGCGATCCGCCCGCGCTGATCGCAGCGCTGGAGAAGATCACCGCGAAAGGCTAACAATCGGCTATGACCGCGCGCATCATCGACGGCAAAACGATTTCGGCCGATCTCCGCGGCAAGGTGACGGACGCGGTGCACCGCTTGCGCCGCGACCGCGGCATTCCCTGGGAAACGCCCCTGGACGGCGCAAAAATGGCAAATCGCGCCATTTTGTGGCCCGTAAGGGGCTAAAAAAGCTTCGACATGGAACGATTTTTCGCGCCGGTTTGGAACGCCGTCTAGGGAGCGGCGGCGTGCGCCGCGATCATGGCTTGGCCGAGGCTCAGGCCGCCATCGCCCGCGGGAACTTCGGCGTGAGTGAAGACTTCGAATCCCTCGTGTTCCAGGCCGCGGATCATATTATCGAGCAGATACGCGTTCTGAAACGTGCCGCCGCTCAGGCACACGCGATTCAGCGCGGACTCGTCGCGCACCGATCGCGCCACGCACACGAAGATGGCCACCAGCGCGTTGTGAAACCGCCGGGAGATGATTCCCACCGGCGCCGCCCGGCGCAGGTCGCCGGCGATGGCATCAAACAGCGGGCCCGCGCCGATTTGCCAGCAGCCATCGCTGCGTTCGAGCGCCAGCGGATACGCGCCCGCGCCGGGGGGCGCGCGCCGCGCCGCCGATTCCAACTCCATCGCCGCCTGGGCTTCGTAGTTCACCGTTGTGCGCATCCCGACGAGCGCGGCGACGGCATCGAACAGCCGGCCGCAACTCGACGTGAGCGGTGAATTCAGCCGGCGGTCCATCATTTGCAGCGTCGTCGCGGCGCGGCGCCAGCCGAGTTCGCCAACAAAGGGAATTCCCTGCTCGAACAATGCGGGGCCGAACGTCTGCGCCAGATAACTGACGGCCATGCGCCACGGCTCGCGAATGGCCGCCGCGCCGCCCGGCATGGGCACATACGCCAGATGGGCCGCGCGCTCGAAGCCGCTGTAATCCGCCAGCAGCACTTCCCCGCCCCAGATATGGCCATCGGTGCCGTACCCCGTGCCGTCGAGCGCGATGCCGATCACTTTTTCGTCGAGGTGATTTTCCGCCATGCAGGACGCGATGTGCGCGTGATGGTGCTGTACGCCGATCCGGCGCACGCCCTCCTGCGCGAGGGCCCACTTCGTCGAGAAATAGTCGGGATGCAGGTCGTGCGCGATGATGGACGGCTCGATCTCCAGCACCTTGGACAAATGTTCGACGGCCTCCTCGAAGAAGTCGAAGCTTTCCGCGTTTTCGAGGTCGCCCACGTGCTGGCTCAGGAATGCAAACGGGCCGCGCGCCAGGCAGATCGTGTTCTTCAATTCCCCGCCGGCCGCCAGCACCGGCGGAACTTCCTTGTGGAGTTGCACGGGCTCGGGCACAAATCCGCGCGAGCGGCGCACCTGCCGCACGCGTCCGGCGGCGGGGCGCACCACGGAATCATCGCACCGCAGAAGGATTTCGCGGTTATGGACCAGGAAGAAGTCCGCGACCTCCGCGAGACGATGGACAGCTTCATGATTGTCAATCGCGATCGGCTCTTCGCTCAGATTCGCGCTGGTCATCACCAGCGCGCGAAACTCGCCTGCGGCGAACAGCAGGTGATGCAGCGGCGTGTAGGGCAGGAAGAGGCCCAGGTCGCGCTGGCCCGGCGCCACCGCATCGGCGATGAAAGTGTTGTCCCTTTTCGGCAGCAATACGATGGGCCGCTGGCGGCTTAGAAGCGCCTGCCGCGCCAGTGCATCGACCTCGCACAGCTGCGCCGCTGTCGCGATGTCCGGCACCATCACGGCAAAAGGCTTTTCGACGCGCCGCTTGCGCTCGCGCAGGAGAGCGACGGCGTCGGCGTTGGCGGCGTCCACGGCGAGATGAAAGCCGCCCAAGCCTTTCACGGCGCCAACCTCGCCAAGCGCGATGCGCCGGGCTGCCTCCGCGACCGGGTCCTGCGTCTCGATCTGGGCGCCGCTCGCATCCCACAACGCCAACTGCGGACCGCACTCCCAGCAGGCGTTGGGCTGCGCGTGAAACCGCCGGTTGGCGGGATCGTGATATTCACGGTCACAGTATTCGTCGAACGGCCACGCCTTCATTGTCGTATTCGGACGATCGTAGGGCAGGGCGAGAATGACGGTGTAGCGCGGTCCACAATGGGTGCAGTTGATATAGGGATATTCGAAACGGCGATTCGTGGAATCCTTGAGTTCCCGCAGGCAGTTGTCGCATACCGGCAGGTCGGGCGAGATGCGCACGGTAGGACGTTCGTTGCGTTCGCTGGCCTTGATGACGAACTCCTGGAGCCCGAGTACATCCGCCCCCTGCACTTCGACAGCGGTAATGCGAGAAGCGGGCGGGGCGCCGGTCGTGAGCAAGCGCTGGAATTCTTCCAAGGCAGGCTCCGGTCCCTCCAGGTGGATCTCGACACCCTGTTCTCCATTCAGGACCCATCCGCACAAGTGGAGTTCGCGGGCAACCCGATAGACGAAGGGGCGAAACCCCACGCCCTGCACTACTCCGCGAACCTTGATCAAACATGCGCTTGGCATTCGGCGAAATCTGCCTCAGATTACCGACTAGTTAAACACAATGGATCCGGAGGTGCCATTTTTGGCCGCGATCGTACTTCCCTCGCCTGCTAAGCTCATTTCTGCGTGAACCTCCCATACGACGCGATCATTCTCGGAGCCGGCGCTGCGGGCCTGATGTGTGCCATGGAAGCCGGCAAGCGGGGCCGGCGCGTGCTGCTGCTGGAACGCGCAGATCGAATTGGCAAGAAAATTCTGATCTCGGGCGGAGGTCGCTGCAATTTCACCAACCTGCATGCGGGGCCGGAACATTTCGTCTCCTCCAATGTTCACTTTGCGAAGTCCGCGCTGGCCCGCTACACACCGGCGGATTTTGTGCGCCTGGGCGAAACGGACCGCATCGCTTATCACGAGAAGAAACTGGGCCAGTTGTTCTGCGATCGTTCGGCGCAGGAGATCACAAACATGCTGGAGCAGGAATGCCGCGACGCTGGAGTTGAAATCCAGCTCAATACAAAAGTTGGCGAGGTTC
>JAIQGD010000072.1 GCA_020072765.1 Terriglobia bacterium | reverse complement strand
AATGCGTCAGATAGTTTTCCGTACCGAGCGAAGCCCCGATCGTCGCCGTGGATTTTTCGGAATGCAGGACGGTCCCACGTTGCGGAGACCTCTCGAAGTGCCCCGGACTGTGCGCATCGCCGGGGCTAGGCCGATGAGAGATCCCTCGTTTCGCAAACCCATCCGGAACGCAAACAACGCGCTCCGCTCGGGATTGACACTCGGACGTCTTGCATAACCTACCGTAACGATTCATCCCATTAAGGCACAGTGGGTGATGCGAGAGCTTCTAGTAAAACCGCACGCGGACACGGTATCCACGAAGCGGACCTGCCGTTGCTTCAGCTTCAGAATGAGTGATTGTGTGCGAGTCCCGCCGCCGAAGAAGCGTACGCCTCGGAGCAGGCTGCCCGGTGTGACCCCCGTGCAGGCGAAAATGATGTTGTCTCCGGGCGCCAAGTCCGCCGTGTCGTAGATGCGCTTGCCGTCCTTGATTCCCATCTGCGCCAGGCGCTCCTCATGCTCGGGCTTGGAGACCACGAGTCGGGCCAGGATCTGGCCGTTCAAGCAGCGCAGGGCGGCCGCCGTCAGCACTCCTTCGGGCGCGCCTCCCGTTCCCATCACCGCGTGAACTCCGGTGTTCATGACCGCGGCGCTGATGCCGGCGGATAGATCCCCATCGGAGATCAGGAGAATGCGGGCGCCGGTCTTGCGGATATCCTGGATGAGCTTCTCATGGCGCGGGCGGTCGAGCACGATCACGACGAGGTCTTCGACGTCGCGGTCCAGGCGCTTGGCGATGGCGTGCAGATTGTGGTCCGGGGGCGCATCGAGGTCGACAGCGCCCTTGCAGGCCGGGCCGACGATGATCTTCTCCATGTAGAGGTCCGGGGCGTGCAGCAAGCCGCCCTTGTCGCTGGCTGCCAGCACGGTCATGGCGTTGGGCTGGCCGGTGGCGCAAAGGTTAGTGCCTTCGAGGGGGTCGACAGCGATGTCCACCTGAGGATACTTGTGGCCCTTGTCGTGGGCGGCCGCGCCGACCTTTTCGCCGATGTAGAGCATGGGGGCTTCGTCGCGCTCGCCCTCGCCGATCACGATAGTGCCGTCCATGCCGACGGCGTCCATTTCCGCGCGCATGGTTTCGACGGCGGCCTGATCGGACTTGTGGCCGTTCCCGAGGCCCATGGTTCGGGCCGATGCGATGGCGGCTTGCTCGACGACGCGCAGAAATTCCAGGCTGAGCAAAGTTTCCACGGAGACTCCTTGTAGGTATGGCTGATGCCGGGCGGAGATTCCCGCCGTGCAACTATCATAATCCAAATCGCTTCGCCGGGGACGGGACTTTCGAGGGGACGGTATCGGAGGCGGCCGGGCATGCCGCAGCCCGGCTAGCGAAGCAGGACGCCGAGCAACGGTGGCACGGGCCGCGCGGGCTTTTCCCGGTGCCGGCGGACCTGTACGCGCGGCGAGGCCGTATGGTATCCTTGGACGTTCTCAGAGACACACACGCAGGAAGACGGCACACCAAAGGCAAGTCTCGCTTCAACCGCACCGCAGCGGGAACGACAGCAGTCGCACTATGTGTCTGCAGGCCGGCGGGGCGGGGTGAGCTTGCTAAAAAATTCAGGACGGACAAAAGATGGCTACCGAGGCGGCAACACCCAAGACGGTCGAACTGACTCTGGCGCATTCGCCGGACAGTGACGACGCCTTCATGTTCTACGCGCTGGCGACGGGGAAAGTCCGGCTGCCCGGGGTGAAATTCACGCACACGCTGTGCGACATCGAGACGCTGAACCATGCCGCGCGCGAGGAAAAGTACGACATCACGGCGGTGAGCTTCTACGGCTACACGTTCGTGGCCGACAAGTACGTGCTGCTGGATTGCGGCGCGAGCTTCGGCGAGGGATACGGTCCCATCGTGATATCGTCGCGCCCGCTGAAGAAGGAAGATCTGGCCGGGCGCAAGGTGGCCATTCCCGGAACGCTGACCACCTCGTATCTGGCGTTGAAACTGTTCGAGCCGGGAGTCGAGACGGTCACCATGCCGTTCGACAAGATTTTGGACGCGGTCCAGAACAAGGAAGTCGAGGCGGGGCTGCTGATTCACGAGGGGCAACTGCTGTTTTCGCAGATTGGGCTGCACCGCGTGGTGGACCTCGGCCAGTGGTGGCAGGAAACGACCGGCCTTCCGCTTCCCTTGGGGGCCAATGCCATTCGCCGCAGTCTGGGCCCGGAATTGGGGCACGCCGCGGCGCGCATCATCCGCGAGAGCGTCAGCTACGCGCTGGAGCATCGCGAGGCCGCCGTGGAGTACGCCATGCAGTTCGCGCGCGACATGGACCCGTCGCTGGCCGACAAATTCATCGGCATGTACGTGAATCACTGGACGCTGGACTACGGCGAGCAGGGGCGCCGCGCGGTGCGCGAATTGCTGGCACGCGGAGCCGCCGCCGGGTTCGTGCCCGCGTCGTTCCAGGTCGAGTTTCTCTCCGACGCCGCCTGACGCGGCCCCCACGCAGCTCTGGCCCGCGGGCTTCCTGAGTGAAGCGTGCGCCGCAGGGCGCGCCCGCTATTGACGCCAGCCTCGTTTCCATCGACCATAGACATTCTTTGAACTGAGGCCGCGCTGGGGGCGGGATGCAACGCGTTGTTTCCACATACCGGTTTGTGCGCCAGCCGCTGACGCCGGCGGTGCTCGAGGGGATCGCGCAGGCGGGCCTTGCGAGCGTCGAGATATTTTGCGCGTCGTCGCACTTCGGCTACCGCGACGGCCAGGCGGTGCGCGATCTGGCCCAGGCCCTGGAGCAGCACCACCTGCAGCTGCACTCCCTGCATTCGCCGACCGAGCGGCACACCGATGCCGGGCACGAAAGCGGCGTTTCGATTTCCGATCCGGAGCGCATCCGCCGCGTGGATGCGGTGGACGAGGTGAAGCGCGCGCTGGAAGTGTCGGAGCGCATCCCGTTCCGCTATCTCATCCAGCACCTGGGCACGGGGCGCGACGCGGCGGACCCGCGCAAATTCGATGCGGCGTTCAGCTCGCTGGAACACCTGGCGGCGTTTGCCAAGCAGCGCGGGGTGGTGATCGCGCTGGAAAACACGCCCAATGAGCTGGGTTCGCCCGCCTCGCTGCAGCAATTCGTCAAGGAGACGCGCCTGCACGATCTGCGCTTCTGCTTCGATATCGGCCACGCGCACCTGGAAGCAGGCGTGGAGGCGGCTTTCGATCTGCTGCGCGAGCGCGTCGTCACCACGCACATCCACGACAATCGCGGCGACAAAGACGAGCACCTGCTGCCCTACGAAGGCACGATTGACTGGGATGCGGCCTTGGGCGCGCTGGCGAACGCTCCCGAACCGCTGCCCTTCGTGCTGGAATTGAAGGAGCAGCCCTCCGGCGGGCCGGCCCTCGATCAAATACGCGCGTCGTTCGATCAACTCGAGAAGCACCTCCCGGAGAAGGGCGCGCGCGCGAGCCAATCGTGATGGCGGCCTCCGATCCATCCATGAGCCAGGAAACGCCAGGAGCGGCCCCGGTGGTCGCTATCGAGCACGCGGACCAGCACGCGGGCCGCACCGTCGTCCTACGGGGATGGCTCTACAACCTGCGCGAATCAGGAAAGCTGCTGTTTCCGATTTTCCGGGATGGCACGGGCGTGATGCAGGGCGTGGTGTCGCAGAAAGATTATCCGGACGCCTTCGCCGCGCTCAAGGGGCTGACGCAGGAATCGAGCGTCATCGTCACCGGCAAGGTGCAGGCCGAGCCGCGCGCTCCGGGCGGCTACGAAATCCACATCAGCGGAATCGAAGTGGTGCAGCGCGTCCCGGAATCGGACCCTTATCCCATTCAACTCAAAGAGCACGGCGTCGACTTTCTGCTCGACCGGCGGCATCTCTGGATACGCACGCCGCGGCAGGCGGCGATCCTGCGGATTCGCGCCGAGGCTGTCCGCGCGGCGCACAACTTCATGGATGGCCAGGGCTACACGCTGACGGAAGCGCCCATCTTCACGCCCGCGGCCTGCGAGGGCACGACGACGCTTTTCGAAGTCAATTACATCGACGATCAGAAGGCCTACCTCACGCAGTCGGGACAGCTCTACGTCGAGGCGACGGCCATGGCGCTGGGCAAGGTCTACACGTTCGGGCCGACGTTCCGCGCCGAGAAATCCAAGACGCGGCGCCACCTGACGGAATTCTGGATGCTGGAGCCCGAGGCGGCCTACGCGCACCTCGACGACATGACGGCGCTGGGCGAAGGATTGGTAAGCGCCATGGTGCAGTCGGTGGTGCGCAACCGGGCGCGCGAACTTCAGACGCTCGGGCGCGACGTCGCCAAGCTCGCCAAGATCGAGCCGCCCTTCCCGCGCATCAGCTACGACGAGGCCGTGCAGGCGCTGCAGAACGCCGGCAACCCGGTGAAGTGGGGCGACGATTTCGGCGGGGATGAGGAAACACTGCTGTCGAAACAGTTCGACAAGCCGGTGATCATCCATCGCTATCCGGCGGCCATGAAGGCCTTCTACATGGCCACCGACCCGGTGCGGCCCGACCTTTCCCTGAGCTTCGACATGATTGCTCCGGAGGGATTCGGCGAGATCATCGGCGGCGGCGAGCGCCAGGCGAGCTACGAGACGCTGCTGGCGCGCATCCGGGAAGCGGGACTGCCCGAGGAGGCGTTCCAGTGGTATCTCGACCTGCGGCGCTACGGCAGCGTGCCGCACGCCGGCTTCGGCCTGGGCCTGGAGCGCACCGTGGCCTGGATTTGCGGAACGGAGCACATTCGCGAGGTCATCCCCTTTCCTCGCATGCTCTATCGCGTCTATCCTTAGAGGGCTTGAAGGCGGCTTCCGCATTTCGGGGTCGCGCCGAGAAAGTTCGCATGGCAGATAAGATCCGCATCATCGGTGTGCCGATGGACCTGGGCGCCAGCCGCCGCGGCGTGGATATGGGGCCTTCGGCGCTGCGCGTGGCGGGCTTGCAGTCGCGGCTGAAGCAACTGGGCCGGCAGGTCGAGGACATCGGCAACATCGCCGTGCGCCAGGCCGAAGAACAGCATTACGGCGTGAAGAACGCGAAGTACCTGGAAGAGATTTCCGAGACGTGCAAGGGACTCGCGGAGATCGTCGGAAGGACGCTGGCCGAGGATCAAATGCCGCTGGTTCTCGGCGGTGACCACTCGATCGCGGTGGGCACCACCGCGGGCGTGGCCGCGCATTTCCAGAAGCAATCCAAGCGCATCGGCATGATTTGGCTCGATGCCCACGGCGACATGAACACGCCGGAAACGTCGCCCTCGGGCAACGTCCACGGCATGCCGCTGGCCTCCCTGATGGGCTACGGCCCCGCGGAACTGACCCTGCTGGCCGGGAGCAAGCCGATGGTCGAGCCGCGGAACGTTTCGCTGGTCGGTGTCCGCGACCTCGATGCGCGGGAGCGCCGCCTGGTGAAGGAATCGGGCGTCCACATTTTCACGATGCGCGACATTGACGAGCGGGGCATGCGCGAGGTGATGGCCGAGGCGTTGCGCTTCGCCACCGACGACACCGCCGGTGTGGCCGTCAGTCTGGATATGGACGTCGTTGATCCGGCGGATGCGCCGGGTGTGGGCACGCCGGTGCGCGGAGGCATGACCTACCGCGAGGCGCATCTGGCGATGGAGATGATTGCCGATAGCCGCGCAATGGTTTCTCTGGAGCTCGTCGAGATCAATCCCGTGATCGATCTCCACAATACGACGGCGATCCTGGGCGTCGAGCTGATTCTTTCGGGCTTGGGAAAAAAGATCCTGTGAGCGGCGCGAGCGCGCGGAGCAGGGCCAATAGCAAGGGGACGGGGGCGAGATGAGTTCTGCAAAACGGCTGCGCGTGGGCGTGCTTTTCGGCGGGCGCTCCGGGGAACACGAAGTTTCGCTGGCATCGGCGGCGTCGGTGATTCGCGCGCTCGATCCGGAGAAATATGAAGCCGTGCCCATCGGCATCACCAAAGACGGGCGCTGGCTGGCGAGCGGAAGCGCGCAGAAGATGCTTCCCGAAGTGCTGAAGTCCGGGGAGCGCGTGATGCTGCCGCCCGACCCCAGCGCCGCGGTGTTGCTGCCGCTCGCGCCCGGGGAAGGGCATCCCAAGGTGGCGGTGGACGTGATGTTCCCGGTGTTGCACGGCACGTTTGGCGAGGACGGAACGGTCCAGGGGCTGCTGGAACTCGCCGGGCTGCCCTACGTTGGCGCGGGCGTGCTGGCTTCGGCCGTCGGTATGGATAAGGACGTTCAGAAGCGGTTGTTCGAGCAGGACGGGCTGCCGGTGGTTCCGTTTCTGGCCGTGCGCCGGCAGGAATGGGAGCGGGAGCGCGCCGCGATCCTCAAGCTCATCCAGAAGAAGTTTCGCTTTCCGGTGTTCGTGAAGCCCGCGACGCTGGGCTCCTCGGTGGGCATGACGCGGGTGAAATCCGCGCGCGCGTTGCCCGCGGCCATGGACCTGGCGGCCGAGTTCGCCTTGAAGATCATCGTCGAGCGCGCCGTAAGTGCGCGCGAGATCGAGGTCTCCCTGCTGGGGAATGAGGATATGCGCGCATCGATTCCCGGTGAAATCGTTCCGCACCGCGAATTCTACGACTACGCGGCGAAGTATTTGGAAGAAGGGACGCGGCTGGAGATTCCGGCGCGGCTGAGCAAACAGCAGGTGGCCAAGTTTCAGCAATACGCGGTGCGCGCGTTTCGCGCCATTGATGGCGCCGGCATGGCGCGGTGCGATTTCTTCCTGGAGCGCCGCACCGGGAAGATTTACGTCAACGAGCTCAACACCATTCCCGGGTTCACCGCCATCAGCATGTACCCCAAGCTGTGGGAGGCGTCCGGGTTGCCGTATCCCCAGCTGATCGACCGCCTGATCGAGCTGGCGCTGGAACTGCATCGCGAGAAGGCCCGCACAAAATATTCCGTCGAGCTTCCCGCCGGGGCCGCGGGCGCGCTGGAAGCCTAGAAGATTGCGGAAGAAATCAAAATCGCGCCTCAGGGGTTAAAACCCCTGATGAGAAGGCGTGGTTTATGTCGGAGCTGAAGCTCCGACCCCCTAAAGTTCTCCGTTGCCTAGGTGCCAAGGCAGGGCTGCCCTGGCGCCTCACTCCCTCCGATCGAAAGACGCCTGCTTCTTGACAGGCGCGGCACGCCTGCCTAAACTAACCGGTTAGTTGAACCGCCACATCGCGGATGGAGGAGAGTGGGATGCAATATCGACGCTTGGGAAAAAGCTCGCTGGTGGTTTCGGCCTTGGGCCTGGGGTGCATGGGGATGTCGCAGTCGTATGGGGCGGCCGACGATCAGGAATCCACGGCCACGATTCACCATGCCATCGACCGCGGTATGACGTTTTTCGATACGGCCGACGTGTACGGCCTGGGCGGCAACGAAGAGCTTGTGGGACGCGCGCTGGCCAAGCGCCGCCACGAGGTGATCATCGCGACGAAGTTCGGCAACGTGCGCACGCCCGACGGCCGCTACGTCGGCGTGAACGGCCGCCCGGAATACGTGCAAAGCGCCTGCGAAGCAAGTCTGCGGCGCCTGAAGATTTCCACGATTGATCTGTACTACCAGCACCGCGTGGATACCGAGGTGCCCATCGAGGAGACCGTGGGGGCGATGTCGCGCCTGATCGAGCAGGGAAAGGTGCGGTACCTGGGCCTGTCCGAGGCGGGGGTGCGGAACATCCGCCGCGCCCACGCGACGCATCCGATTGCGGCGCTGCAGAGCGAGTATTCGCTGTGGACGCGCGACCCCGAGGAGGGCATTTTGGCGACGTGCCGCGAACTCGGCATCGGGTTCGTTCCGTACAGCCCGCTGGGCCGGGGGATGCTCACCGGCCAGGTCAAGAATCCGGAAGCCTTCGCGCCGAATGATTTCCGGAGGATTTCGCCGCGTTTTCAGGGCGAGAACTTCCGCAAGAATCTGGAGTTGGTGGAGCGCGTGGAGAAAATGGCCGCGGAGAAGGGCTGCACGGCCGCGCAACTCGCGCTGGCCTGGGTCCTGCAGCAGGGCAACGACCTGGTGCCGATTCCGGGCACGAAGCGGTGCACCTACCTCGATCAGAATCTCGCGGCGCTCGATATTTCGTTCACCCCGGCCGAACTGCGCCGGATTGACGAGATCGCGCCGCGCGGCGTGGCCGTGGGCACGCGCTATCCCGCCGAACACATGTCGCGCGTGGGAATTTGATGAGGCGCGCATGAGACGCGGACGCGCAAAGGCCGAGGACTCCTCGACGGCGCGGCGCATCCTTTCCGCGGCCGAACACCAGTTCGCGGCGCAAGGGCTGGCCGGCGCGCGCACCGAGGAGATCGCCCTGGCGGCGCATGCGAATAAGGCCATGCTCTTTTACTATTTCGGGAACAAGAGCCGCCTGCACCGCGCCGTCCTGGAAAATCTGCTCCGGCAGTTCCGCGCCGGAGTGCTGGCGCCGCCGAAGAAAAGTCTTTCGCCCCGCGAGCGGTTTTTCGGTTACGTCAGCGGATATTTCGATTTCCTGGCGACGCACCCGAATTATCCCCGGCTGGTCCAGCGCGCGGCGCTGGAAGGCACGGGAAGCTTCGACTGGATGGTGCGGGAATATTTCCGGCCGTTGCACCAGCGGCTGGCGGGGGCGCTGGAGGAGGGGATTGCGGCGCGGGAATTTCGCGGCGTGGATCCGGATCAGGCGGCGCTGATTACGCTGGGGATGGCAACCTCCTACTTCGCCGCGGCGCCCATCATGAGCCGCGTGGTGGGGCGCAACGTGCTGACGTCGCGGGCCATCGCGGCGCGGAAGCGCGCCATTCTGGATTTTCTGGATCACGGGCTGGTCCGCAAAGGAGCCGCGCACCGATGATCGGGGGAAAATCGCTGGGAGCGGTGGGCGCTGTGTTTCTGCTGGCGCTGGCGTTCTACCTGCTGACGACGCCGCAGGGCGCGGAAATCCCGCTCACGGGCATCATCGACGGTAACGAAGTCATCGTGAGTCCGCAGATCACCGGCCGCATGATCCATCTGGCGGTGGACGAAGGCTCCCAGGTAAAAAAGGGAGACTTGATCGCCGAACTAGATCCCACGGAACTCGAAGCGAGTCTCACGGCGGCGAAGGCCAACGTGGCAAGTCTGCAGGCCCAGGTCCGCGAGGCCAGCCACAATTATGCCTGGACGAGCGATCAGAGCGATGCGGCGCTCCGGCAGGCGCAGGCCATGCTGACCTCGGCGCGCGCGCAGCTCGATCAGGGCCGCGCGAATCTGTGGCGCGATCAGACCAATTACGAGCGCGTGCGCAAGCTTTTCGATGGCGGTGTGGAATCGGCCCAGGCACGCGATCAGGCCGAGGCCGCGCTCCGGGCGTCGCAGGCCAACGTGCACGCACTGGAGGACTCGGTGCGCGCCCAGGAGGGCGCTCTAGGCGTGGCGCGGGCGAACCTCAAGCAGGTGGATGTCCGGCAAAGCCAGTCCGCGACGGTCCGCGCGCAGCTCGATCAGGCGCGCGCCGCGGCCACGCAGGCCGCCACGCTGCTCGGCTACACCAAGATCTACGCTCCGATTGATGGCATCGTTTCGGTGCGCGTGGCCAAGCAGGGAGAAGTGGTGTCGCAGGGCGCGCCGATCGTCGTGCTGGTGGACCTGGACCATCTCTGGGTGCGCGCGGGCGTCGAGGAGAGCTACGCCGACGCGATTCAGTTCGGGCAAACCCTGAAAGTGCGGCTGCCCTCGGGAGATATTCTGGAGGGGCAGGTGTTCTTCAAGGGCGTGGAAAGCGATTTTGCCACGCAGCGCGACGTCAGCCGGACCAAACGCGACGTCAAGACGTTCGCCATCAAGGTGTCGTTGCCGAATCAGGGCCGGCGGCTGTTCGTGGGCATGACCGCCACGGTGCTGTTGCCGCCGCGCGAGAAGAAACGCTGGTTCGGCCGGTGGTGAGCCCGGGAGCGGCGTCATCGATGAACGCGATTGAAGTGGATCACCTGGTCAAACAATTCGGCGATCTCATCGCCGTCAACGACATCAGCTTCCACGTCGCCGAGCGGGAGATTTTCGGCCTGCTGGGTCCCAACGGCGCCGGGAAGACCACGCTGATCCGCATGATGACCACGCTCACGCCCCCCACTTCGGGTACCGCCCGCATCGGCGGCCACGACATCCGCAGCGACGCCGACGGCGTGCGCCGCATCCTGGGGGTGATTCCGCAGGCGTTTACGTCCGATCCCGAGCTGACGGCCAAGGAAAATCTGGCCATTCACGCCAAGCTGTACGGCGTACCCGCGGAGACGCGCGATGCGCTGATCGATCAGCTGCTGGAATCGGTCGAGCTGCTGAAGTTTCGCGACGCGCTGGTGCGCACGTTTTCGGGCGGCATGCGGCGGCGCCTGGAGATCACGCGCGGGCTGGTGCATGCGCCGAAGATCATGTTTCTGGACGAGCCGACGACGGGCCTCGACCCGGTGTCGCGCACCCACGTCTGGGAGATGATTCGTGCGCTGCGTGAGAAGTCCGGCATCACCGTCCTGCTCACGACGCACTACATGGACGAGGCCGACAAACTGTGCGACCGCATCGCCATCGTGGACCACGGGAAGCTGGTCGCGCTGGACACGCCCACGCGGCTCAAGGACAGCATTCCGGGCGCCGAGGTGGTCGAAGCCGAGTTCGAGGGCGAGCCGGCGGATTGGATCGAGCAGCTGCGCGGGCTGGCGTCGGTGAGCGGCGCCACGCGGCGCGAGGAGGTGGTCCACCTCAACTCGCACGACGGACCGGCCACGGTGGCGGTGCTGATGGATCTGGCGCGCGCCCGCGGGGTCAAGATCAAGAGAGTGGCCATCCAGAGCACGACGCTGGACGATGTGTTTCTGCACTACACAGGTGGGGAATTGCGTGATGAAACGCACAAAGGCACCCATGAAGTCGTTCCCTTCAGCCGCTGAGCGCGCCGCGTTTCTCCGGCCTCGCCGGAGTGCCACGGGGGGCCTCCGATGAAGCTCTACCGCGTTTCCGCGCTGATCGAGCGCGACATGCGCAAGTTCTTCCGCAGCCCGGCGCTGATGCTCAGCTCGCTGATTTTTCCGCTCGTGCAATTGATCGTTCTCGGCTATGCCTTCGGAGGGAAGGTCCAGGGAGCGCGGATCGCCGTGGTGGACGAGGACCACTCGGTCCAGTCGCGCAAGATTCAGGAGATGTTCAATGGGATCGCGGCGGGACCCAAGACGTTCCGCGTGATCCAGTACGACTCGCTGCCGCGGGCGCTGGATGATCTGCGCGTCGGCTTTGTGCGCGGCGTGGTGGACATCCCGCACGACTTTTCGCGCCGCTATTACCAGCACGACCGGCCGCGCCTGCTGTTCACCGAAGACAATAGCGACCAATTCATCTCCGGCGCGCTGCTCGAGCGCGTGCAGCAAATGACCCAGACCATGAATGCGCCGGAGGTGGCGCCTCGTCTGGAGCGGCAGGTGGAGCTGAACGTCGTCGAAATCTATCCGTACATCGAGTACATCAAATATCTGCTGGCCGGGTCGACCAGCATGGGCATTTTCATCACCGCGATGATCGGCGGCGGCATCACCTACATTGACGACAAGACGCGCGGCTTGCACGAAGGCTATCTGCTGACGCCCATTCAAAAGAGCGAGCTGGTGGCCGGGCTGATCGGGGCGGGCACGATCAAGGCGTTCATGTCCGGCATGGTGCTGACCGTGGTGGGGGGCCTGATTGCGGGCATCCCGCACCTCTGGGATCCGCTGCGCCTGTTCTACCTGTGCGTGGTGGTGCTGGCCGCGTCGGTGGCGATGATCAGCCTGATGTTTCTGGTGATGGTGCGGGTGGATGATCCGCTGGTGCCGCGGGCGATTTTCGGCGTGTTGAACATGCTGCTGTTCTTCCCGTCGGGTTCGGTCTATCCGATCGAGGCGTTTCCCACGTGGCTGCGGTGGATTTCGGTGATCGATCCGTTCACCTACACGGTGCACGCGCTGCGCAATCTGACGCTGAAGAACACGGGCATTGAAGGCATTTACATGGACGTGCTAATTTTGTGTGGCTTTACGGTGCTGATGATCGGCGGAATTCTGGGACTGTTCAAGCGGCAGTTGTAGCCTTAAGGAGCGCCTGTGACCCTTTTCGATGCCCCGGCGGAGCGTCCTCCGTCGAAGCTGCGGCGGTACACCATCCGTGTGCTGGCCGTGGTGATTACGATCGGCGCCTTCGTGGTGGCGTTCCCGAGCTACTTCTGGTATCCGTTCGTCTACCACACGGAAATCAAAACGGTCAGCCGTTTCATGGACACGGTCGTTGCCGGCAATATGCAGCAGGCCTATCAAATCTGGAAGCCTGCGGGATCGTATTCCTCCAAGGATTTCCTCGATGATTGGGGACCTTACGGCTACTACGGGCCGGTCCGGAGCTATCGCCTGGGACGCCCGGAGCACATCAAGAACGGCTCGGCGGCCGCGATTGTCATCGAGCTCAGCCCCTACCAGCCGTATCCCAAGGATGATCCGGTCAAGCTGAACCGGAGCAAGACCGTGACGCTGTGGGTGGACTTCAAGGATCAGTCGATCAGCTTCCCGCCCAATTAATCCTGAAATGCAAAGTTGAGCCAGCCGAGCAGCGGCTAAAGCGGCGGCGAGCCGCCGCACTAGAAAGGGTGGTCACTCGCGCGGAGCAGCGGCAGTCCGATCCAGTTCACTCGGCTTCGATGCGCGCTTCGTCGGCCAGCATCACGGGAATGTCGTCGCGCACGGGATAGACACGGTGACACGCGGAGCATTTCAGGCCTTGCTGGTCCGGCGTCAGCTTCACCGGCGTCTTGCACAACGGACAGACGAGAATTTCGAGTAGTTCTTGCGACACGGCCATGCCCATTCCTCCTGAGTATCGTCTCGCCGGATCGAATGCCCGGCACTCTACCATGCGCGTCGACGCCGCGGCAATTGCGTGGCGGCCGCCGGCCTTGCGTCAATCGAGCCGCGCCACCTGAAGCGCGAAGCGCCCCGTCCACTCCTCGCCGGATGCCAGGTCGACCGGCCAGACGGCCACCACCTGCGAGCCCTGGTAAATTCGCTCGAAGCCGTCCTCGGATTCGGAGACGGTTTCGATCGGGGAGACCCAGAAATTGCGCGCTTGGGGCGCTTCAAAGGTCACCGCGGCGCGCTGCCATTCATCCACCACGCGCAAGCCGGGGCCGGGCACCGCGGCGGCCCAGCGGAGGGGAAAGCGCTGGCCCTCGGATTCAAAGTAGCGGTCCGGCGCCGCGGGGGCCAGGAAATTGATCACCGCCTCTTCGCGCGCCAGTCGGCGCTCTCCTCGGAAGCGAGCGCGACACGCTCCGGGGTGAATGCGGTGACCTGGTACCGGCCTGCCGCCAGGGCCGCGTCCTCCTCCAGTTGGACCGCGCCGGAATCCTGATAATTCTTGTCGCGGCCAAACAGAAGCAGCCGAAAGGAATTGCGGGGCCAGCGGTCGTAGTGCAGCCAGCGCTCGAGACCTTCCTCCTTGGTGCGCACTTGATCGTGGATGGACTGCACGCCGTGTCCCTGGCTGGCGGGCAAGTTGCGGAGCTTGGCGTGATAGGACTCGGGCCGCCGCGCCAGGGAATTGATCAGCGTGACGTTGGGGGGCCGAAAGTCGAGAGCCGAGAGGGTGCCTCCGTCGTCCGGATCGATCAAGGCGGCGTAGCGGTCCGATGTGACGTAGATTTCGTCGCGGCCGTCGGCATCGAAGTCGAGTCGTTCCACTTCGGCGTACTGCTGCTTGCGGTGGGTGAGCCCATCGGCAATCGCTTCGGCGTGCGCCAGTGAGCCCCAGACAGCGGTGCGCAGGTGCGGCGAGTACAGCCCGCCGAAGACACCGTGCCAGTAGGCGTCGTTGCACTGCCCCCGCAGCAGTTGCGTGGCCGCCTCCTCGCGGGCCTGGAGAAAGGCCTTGTCGCGGCGGCGGCTCTCGCCGAGATGCTGGAGCTTCTTCGAGACATGCAGCATCTTTTTGTGCAGGAGGTTGGATTCCGCGTATTTGGTGAAGAAGCCCTTCCAGGTGCCTCCGCGCAGGAAGGGCAGGGCCTCGGGGCGCGAGGAGAACTCGCCGGTGAGAAGGTGGTAGCGGTCGCGCGCGGGGGTGGGCAGCGACCATTCCATCATCTCGGTGTAGGAAGCGGTGGGAAATTCCGCGCGCCCCAGCGGCGGGTGCGCAACGACCGCGTCTCCGGGCGTGGTTAGCGCCAGCCAATCGGCGCCCTGCTCGAGAGTAGAGAAAAAGTGTTCGAGCCAGCCATCGCGAAAGCAGTGCTCATGCGTGCCGGGCCAGACGCCGAATTTCTCGAGGTCATCCCCCATGGTGGCGAAGCCGCCCGGATGTGCGGCCGCGGCGCCGCGGAGAAACTCCATCGTCTCCGGCACGCTCCGAAAGGGAATCAGGTAGCGCAGGGATTTCAGGCCCGGAAGGACGCGCACGGCATGGCCCAGGTCCTCACACACGTAGTGGCCATACAGCTGCTCGAGTTCGAAGCCGGAGCCGAGAAAGTGATTGTCGTCCACCAGGGTGTAGGCGACACCGGCGCGCGCCAGCGTGGAGGCGATCTGAGGTTCCCAGACGCGCTCGGCGATCCAGGCGCCGCGCGGCCGCGTTCCGAAATGCTTCTCGATGTAGTCCGCCAGCCGCGTGATCTGTTCCCGGCGGTCTTCAGGCGGGATGGACACCAGAATCGGTTCGTAGAACCCTCCGCCCACCATTTCCACCTGGCCGTTGCGGACCAACGCGCGGAGACGGTCGAAGTATTCCGGGTGCGCGCGCTCGATCCATTCCAGCAGCGGCCCGGAATAGTGAAGGCCCATGCGAACCAGGGGATGCCGCGCCAGGACTTCGAGAAAGGGCAAATACGAAGTCGCGTAGGCGCGCTCCAGCACGTCGTCAAAATTGCCGACCGGCTGATGCGCGTGAATCAGGAGGACCAGTTCGAACTTTCGCACCATCACCTCACGGAAGATTTACAGGATAACCTGATTCGCACGAAGTTCACAGGCTTGGCCGCGCGGTTTGCACCGGGCAATTCGATTCGAATTTCCATGTCGAGGATGCGCCGCCTCCGGCCGGCTCGCGGGCTGCTATCATGTCGGTTCGAGCGCCGGCGGGCAACCGCCCGGCGCGCGCAAGAAGTGTAGCGGGGATCGCGTGAGCGCGCCATGACGGCCAACGAGCAATTCCAACGCGGTGTGGCGCTGTTCAACGCGCACAAATTCTTCGAGGCCCACGAAGCCTGGGAGGAATTGTGGCTTCTCGAACCCGAGCCGGAGAAGACTTTCCTGCAGGGCCTGATCCAGCTAGCCGCGGCGTTTCATCACTACCGCCGGGGCAACTCGCGCGGCGCAAAATCCTTGCTGGCCGCGGGACTCGCCAAGCTCGAGCGTTTTCCAAGCCGTCATCGCGGGTTGGCGCTGGAGGAATTGCGCGCCCAGGCGGCCGCGTGGGTTCTCTGGCTTGGCGGAAAAGACGGAAGGCATCCGCCGCCGCGGCCCGAAGTCAGGGTTCTGAGCGCGAAGGGCGGGCACCCAAGCCGTGCAGTGCCGGAAAAGATGAAACCACGCAAGCGCCGCAGGTAGCGGTGTGCGAAGCCGATTCGCCGGTGCTGCAGGAGGCCTTCAGGCCTTCTTGTAATACGCCGCGTTGATCTGCGTGAAGTTGGCCCACTTTTCGGGGAGGTCTTCCAAGGCAAAGATGGCTGTCACCGGGCAGACCGGAACGCACGCGCCGCAGTCGATGCACTCATCAGGGTTGATATGGAGTTGCTCGGCAGTCTCGAACCCCGCCTCGTCCTTGCGCGGGTGGATGCAATCCACCGGACACACATCCACGCACGCGGTGTCCTTGGTTCCGATGCACGGCTCGGCAATGACGTACGCCATTTAGCTTTCTCCTATGAAGGGTATGTTCAAGAGACGCCCGCAAGTCCGCCGCGGCACACGATCTTGAAACCAAGATTTATACCATCAAATTCAGACCTATTCAAGGCCGCTGGGCGGTAAAAGGCTTGCGCCCTGTTGGTTACCCTCAGCGCATTGCCGCCACGGGCAGGAAACGGATAAAATGTTGCTCGGAGGAACTGATTTATGCCTAATCCGTGGCGCCGTCTGCTGTCCCTGGGGTTTTTCGGAGTCATTTTCATAGCGGCCATCATTTCCGTGCGGGTTCCTCCCGTCTCCGCAGGCCTTCCACAGGCTCCGGGAACCGCTGCGATTACCGGAGGGGACCCGGTGCTGGTCGACTTGGATGGGTACAAAGAGGTGGTGGCGAAGTATCACGGCCAGCCGGTTCTGGTGACCTTTTGGGCCACGTGGTGCGAGCCTTGCCGTGCCGAGTATCCCATGATCGTGGAACTGGCCAAGCAATACAGCGGGCAAGGACTGGTGGTCGTGGGCGTCAGTCTGGACGACGATTCCGACATGAATCTGATGCGCCACTTCCTGACGCAAAATCATCCGGGCTTTCCCAACTACCGCCAGAAGCCGGGGATTAACGTGGATGCGTTCTATCAGGGCGTGAATCCGGACTGGCACGGCACCATGCCGCATGCGGTGTTCTACGCGCGCGACGGCCATCTTGCCCGGTTTTTTGTGGGCCAGCATCCCCGAGGAGCGTTTGAAAATGCGATTCGCCTGATTGTCGCATCCACCAGCGCCGCCAACCGCACCGACGCGCCGGCGACGGCTGGCCAGTAAGGCGCCCGCGCGCCGCAGGTTTTCGGAGGCCGCTCCTCATGTTGGAGACGCGAGGAAACAAACTCACCTGGCTGGGCCACTCGGCGTTCCGTATCACGACGCCTTCGGGCAGCGTCATCCTCGTTGATCCCTGGGTGCAGTCGAATCCCGCGTGTCCCGAGGCGCTCAAGAAATTCGAGCGGCTCGACACTCTGCTCATCACGCACGGCCATTTCGATCACATTGCGGACGCGATCGCATTGGCCAAGGAGTTTCAGCCGCAGGTAGCCGGGATCTATGAGACGTGCCTGTGGCTGGAATCCAAGGGCGTCGCGCGCACCAGCGCGATGAACAAGGGCGGCACGCAAAGGCTCGGCGAGATCGAGATTACGATGGTCCATGCGCTCCATTCCTGCGGGATTCAGGACGGGGACAAAATCATCTACGGCGGCGAGGCGTGCGGCTACATCATCCGCCTGCCCGGCCGGCTGACCGTGTATCACGCCGGAGACACCGCTGTCTTCGGGGACATGAAGCTGATCAGCGAACTCTATGCTCCCGATGTGGCGCTGCTGCCCATCGGCGATCATTTCACCATGGGGCCACGCGAAGCCGCCCTCGCCATCCGGCTGCTGGGCGTGCGCCACGTCATCCCCATCCATCACGGCACGTTTCCAGTCCTCACAGGGACTCCGGACGCGCTGCGCCGCCTGACCCAGGATATCGCCAGCCTGGAAATTCACGCCCTCAAGCCCGGCGATTCGATCCCTTAGTTAGAGCGCCTCGGGTTACCTGGCTGTAGTTCTCGCGAGTCATCCGCTTGGCGCCAGCATCATTCCAAGACATCTAAAAAGAAAAGCCCGGGGACCGGGGCCCCGGGCCGTGCGTTCGGATGGCTCGTGGGGTCGCGACTAATCGCGCGACACGGTGAGTGATTGCGTGAGCTTGAACGAGATCTTCGTCTCTGCGGGGATGGTGATGTCGCGCTCGCCGGTGAGCGCCGCGCCGGCGGTGCCGGCTCCTCCGCCGGCCGCCGCTCCGATCGCCGCGCCTTTACCGCCTCCGGCAATGGCTCCGATGATGGCGCCGACGGCGGCTCCGCCTCCCGCGCCCACGGCGGTTCTCTTGCCGCGTCCCTTGCCGCTTTCCTCGAATGGGGAAGTCTCGATCGCGTACTTCTTCCCATGAATGGTTAGGGCCTCGAGCGAGACAGAAAGAGCGGCTCCTCCCTTCAAATGACCCGCGGACGCCGCCTGAACAACGGTTCCCGTGGCCGGCGTCCCCTTCGGCGCCACTGTTGTGCCGTTCACGATTACCGGCTCCGCCAGGGAGGCGCGGAACGCATCACCGCTTGTATTGGTTTTCGTGCTCACGGCCTGGTCCATCGTGACCGTCAGCACGGTGCCGGCAGGGACCACGATAGGCGGCGGAGGCGCCGGTGCAAATACGCTCCGGGCGGTCTTGCTCGACGCGCTGGAGTCGGGCTCTGTGGCTTCCGGCGATGTGGCCGAACGGTTGCATCCGCACATCGCCAGCAACATAAGGGCGGCCAGGCATCGCGTGATTACGTGGTTGCGCATCTTTTCACCTCTATCTGAGGATACGATCGAATCGAGGACTGGGGAGGCCTACGCGATCTATTCTACTGCCGGACGGGTGAGTATCTCAACGGGAGTGTTGCGGGCCGGGCGATGTCGCATGGTGTGGTGCGATCACCGCCCGCCAGCGGCGTCCGGCGCGCTCGTGCTTCAGCGCGCCGAGAGAAACCGTTCCGCTTCGATTGCGGCCATGCAGCCCGAGCCGGCTGCGGTGATCGCCTGGCGGTAGTGATGATCCTGGACGTCGCCGGCGGCAAAGACGCCGGGGACGTTGGTCTTCGGGCCGTCATGCGTGTGGATGTAACCGTTCTCGTCCATGTCGATCTGGCCCCGGAAGACTTTGCTGTTGGGGTCGTGCCCGATGGCCACGAAGACGCCGTCGGTGGGAAGGGTCGAGATGGCGTTGGTTCCCATGTGGCGGACGCGGACCGATTCCACGGACTTCTTCTCGACGCTCTGCACTTCCTCGATCACATAGGGCGTCATGAAGACGATTTTCTCGTTGGCGCGGGCGCGCTCGAGCATGATTTTCGACGCGCGGAATTCGTTGCGGCGGTGCAGCAGCGTGACGCGCTTGGCGAACTTGGTCAGAAAGGTGGCGTCTTCCATGGCCGTGTCGCCGCCGCCGACCACCACGATTTCCCGGTTGCGGAAGAAGGCGCCGTCGCACGTCGCGCAGGTGGAGACGCCGTGGCCCAGCAGTTGCCGCTCGGATTCCAGCCCCAGCATGCGCGCCGAAGCGCCCGCCGCGATGATCAGCGTCTCGGTCTCGTAGGTTTCCTTCCCGGCGGTGAGGCGGAACGGCCTCCGGCTCAGGTCCACCGCGGTGACGGCGCCGGAGCGGAATTCCGTGCCGAATCGCTGCGCCTGCTTGCGCGTGTTCTCAATCAACTCCGGACCGTTCACGCCGTCGGGGAAGCCCGGGAAGTTCTCGACCAGCGTGGTCAGGCCGAGTTGCCCGCCCGGCTCGTAACCGTCCAGCACGAGCGGATGCATGTCCGCGCGCGCGGTATAGATGGCGGCGGTCAGGCCCGCGCAGCCACTGCCGATGATGATGACCTTGTGCACGATTCTCTCCTCAATGATTCGATGATTGCAGAACGCGGTCCCGCAGCCCCAGCGTCACGCTCGAAGCGCAACATTATAGCATTCCGGACGCCACCCACCAGCAGCGTAACCCTTCTTTCTAGACGCGGGCCGGGCCGCTTGCGTTTCTTCTTGCCACGCCGCACCGTTCCCGGTAACCTCCGGCGCGAAGGCCCGGCGGAGCCGGGTGTCTCTGGAGGCAAGCGATGCTGAAGGAATTCAAAGCGTTTGCGATGCGCGGCAACGTTCTCGACATGGCCGTCGGCATCATTGTCGGCGCGGCGTTCGGCCGGATCATCACCTCGCTGGTCAACGACATCCTCATGCCGCCGATCGGCCTCTTGGTGGGGAAGGTGGACTTCTCGGGCCTTTTTCTCAGCCTTTCCGGAAAGTCGTATGCCACGCTGGCCGAGGCCCGCGCCGCCGGGGCGGCGACCATCAACTACGGCGTGTTCCTGAACACGCTGATCGACTTCGTGATCGTGGCGTTTGCGATCTTTCTGCTGGTGCGCCAGATCAATCGCTGGAACAAGCCCGCCCCGGCGGCCGTCCCCTCGACCAAGGATTGTCCGTACTGCTGTTCGGCGATTCCCCGCAAGGCGGCGCGCTGCCCGAACTGCACGTCGCAATTGCAGACTAACTGATAAAGGAAACTTAGGAAGAGGCGCGGGGGGCGGGGCGTAACCGCTTACGGCAACAGCCGGTGGCTCTTGATGGCGTGGAGGTGTTCGCGCAGGCGCTGCAGCACTTCATCGCCCTTGCCTTGGGCGATCTCCCGCTCGACTTCATCGAGCGCGAAGTGGATGATGTCGTGGTGGTGAATTTCCTCGCCCGGGAGGCGGTCGCTGAATTCCAGCCAGACCTTGTGCAGCACGTCGATCTCTTTGGGCGTCAGGCGCGGCGCGTGCGGCCCGAGGTAGAAGATCTGCTCGTGGCCCGAGGGGGTGAAGAGTTCCAGTGCCACGCGGGGCCGGGGCTCCGGCAATCGTTCCCACGCGATGCCGATTTCGCGGGCCTGCTCGGTGATCGTGGCTTTCGAGGAGCTTCCCGCGACGATGGCGCTGGATTGCAGATTGGTGGCGGTGCGCAGAATGCCTTCCCATAGGTCGTTCGCGGCGGCCACGGCCAGGCGCACCGGCTTGCCTTCTTTCTCCGCGATGGACAGCACCTTGGTGAACAGCAACTGTTCAATGGTGCTGAACAGCTGATCGGGAGCCAGGTCGTATTCGCCCGAGGCCGCGCGCCGCAGCATGCGGACGTGCAGCACCACGATCTCCGCCTCCCGCCGCTTGGCGCGCTGCAGCGCCGCTTCCAGGGGATAGAGCGCGTAATAGTTGCTCACCGGCACCAGCACGTTGCCCGGCTGCACCCCCACGTTATCCGGCGTCAGTTCCGCTTCCTGCGCGAGGTTGAACTGATCCAGCTCGACGTGTCCTTCGCCCCGCTTCTTCCGGGCCTTTTGGATGCTCCTCTCGGAGAGTTCGAATCCGGCGAACAGCAATCCCGAAAAGACGATGCCGGAGACGGTGGCCGCCGGCTTGGTGAACAGATTCACCACCGCGATCCCCAGCAGCATCAGGGTGATGAGCCCGAGCCCGAGCGGGATCTCGATCCCGGCGATGTGGAAGTTGAGCGGCACGCGGAATTCGCGATCTTGCGGGTGGGTGTACCGCAGCACCAGCACGGCGAAGCCCTTCAGCGCGAAGCTCCAGATCACGCCGAAGGCATAGAGGTTGGCCAGGAAGGTCACGTCGCCGCGGCTGATCACAATCGTTACAATCTGCAGCGCCACCACCAGGTTGATGATCCGGTGCGAGGTTCCGAACCGCGGATGCGGGTGCCGGAACCAGTCGGAGAGAACGCCGTCTTCCGAAACGCGGTTGAGCACGCCGTTCGAGCCCACGATCGCCGTATTCACCGCGCCGGAAAGGATCAGCGTGCCCACCACGACCACGAACACGTGAAAGGCCAGCCGGGCCACGAACGGCCCGGTCAGATTCATGGCCAGCCCGCCGATCAGGTTCTCGAAGTACTGCGGCCGGGTCTTGTCGGAGATGATCATTACGGCGAAGAAGGAAACCAGCGACGTGAAGACCATGCTGTAAACGAAGATCACGAACGCCGCTTTTTTCAGATTGGGCAGCTTGGGATGTTCGATTTCGCGGTAGACCTGCGCGAGCGATTCTTCTCCGCTCATCGCCAGCACCGAATGGCCCAGCCCGACGAACACGGCCACCATGGTGATCGTGTGGGCGATGCGGCTGTGAAACAGCCATCCCAGCGAGTGCTGGTCCATGACGATGTTGCGCGGCAAGGGTGCCGGGGGCAGATGCGCCCCGCGCACCAGGAGGGTGTAGCCGCACCATCCGATCAGCGCCACCACCATCACGGTGGTGAGCTGCATGATCCACAGCGCCTTCTCGCTCGATTCGGAGATGCCCTTGATGTTCTGCCACCAGAAATAGAGCGTCACGGAGATGGCAAATGCCGCTGCCGTCGCGTCCGCGCTCAGGACCAGGTGCAGGTGCGCGTAGGCGAGCAGTTCGTTCGCCAGGCCCGCCAGATACTGCCCGGCGGATACGCCGCTGATCGGCCCCGTCAGAACGTAATCGAACATCAGCGCCGAGACCGAGAACTTCGCCAGCGCCCCGCCCATGGCCTCCTTCACCACGCGATAGACGCCCCCGCGCACGAACATGCCGCAACTCTCGACGTACACCTGGGAGACGGCGTAGGACAGCAGCATGGTCGCCAGGATGAACCACGGGGCGCTCTTGCCGATGAACTGCTCGGCCTCGCCGCCGGCGTAGTACGCCGACGAGGCCAGGTCATTCAGAACGATGGCCGCGGCCCGCCAGTAGGAAATAAAGGCCAGCATGGCCGTCGTCGCCACCAGCACTTTGGTGACCGGCCGTACCGAACCTGGTGTGAGGGAAGAGCCCGTAGGGTTTGAAGACATATGATTTTAGTGTGCGGAAAAGAACTATACGTCGAAACGCCCCCAAAGAAAAGTCCCACCGCTATTACATTTCCCGATGGCTTGCATCAGTTTCTTGCATCATTTCCAGGCGCCGCGCCGCGGAACTCCTTGCCGCAGGCTTCGCAGGGGCAAATCTCCCGCAAGTGATCGAAGCTGAAAATGCCGGTGGCGTGCCCGTCGGAAAACTCGATCTGCAGGGCGTAATTGCCGACGGCGGCCGCTGCTTTGGCCGTCACCCGCGGCTTGAACATGGGCAGTACGGCGCTGCTTCCGTGAGTGGCCTTGGCCTGGTCTTTCTTGGCGCGCTCCTCGTTGCACAGCGAGCAGGGGCAATGATCGCGCAGGTAGGGAAAGGCGTACTGGCTCGCGTGTCCGTCCGACCAGGTGATTTCGACGCCTTGGCCGGTCGTCACGTGCACCTTCACGCCGGCCGGCTTCTTGCGTGAATCCAGGGGCAGAGGCATAAGGGGCTTATTCTAACAGATGCGCCCGAGTCCTTGGTGATGCGGCGTCGTTGCGTGCGTCGCGCCGCCCGGCGCCGCGCAATCGCGCGTTACAACTCCCCGCGCGCCGTGCTAACCTATCTCGCCGCATCTGCGGCCGAGCCGTCCGTACGCAGGCCGGACAACAACCGAAATCAGGAAGGACTCCGTGGCAAACAAAGGAAAATTCAACGCCGAAAAGATGGTCGCGATTGATACGCACGTGCACGTCGAGGGTCGCTCCGAGGGAAACCAGGCGGCCGAGGCGGCAAGGAAATATTTCGGTGATTCGGGCCTGGGCTCCCAGCAATTGCCCGAGTATTACCGCTCGCGCAACCTCGGCTGCGTGGTCTTTTCCGTGGACGAGCGCCTCACCGGCAGGCCGCAGGCTTCCAACGATGAAGTGCTCGCGCTGGCCGCCGAAAACAGCGACATCATGATCCCGTTTGTGAGCGTGGACCCCACGCGCGGCCCCTCGGCCGTGGACGAGGCCAAGCGCCTGATCGCCACCGGCGTCGTGCGCGGATTCAAGCTGCACCCGCCCGCGCAGCAGTTCCACGCCAACGACCGCATCGCCTACCGTCTCTACGAGGTCGTGGCCGAGGCGCGCCTGCCCATGATTTTCCACACCGGGCACAGCGGCATCGGCACGGGGATGCCCGGCGGAGGCGGCATCCGCCTGAAGTACGGCAATCCCATGGAGATTGACGACGTGGCCGTGGATTTTCCCGACATGCCGATCATCATGGCGCACCCGTCGTTCCCCTGGCAGGATGAAGCCCTCTCCGTCTGCCTGCACAAGCCGCAGGTGTACATCGACCTGTCGGGCTGGTCGCCGAAATATTTTCCGCCGAACCTGGTGCAGTACGCGAACACGCAGCTGAAGAAGAAGGTGCTGTTCGGCTCCGACTACCCCTTCATCCCGCCCGATCGCTGGCTCGAGGAGTTCGCCAAGATCGGCATTCGCGAGGAAGTCCGGCCGCTGATTCTGAAGGAAAACGCCATACGGCTGCTGGGTCTATAGGCGGGGCGGTCCTGCTCCCGCATTCTCTTACGCGTGCGGGCAGCAGTGGCCGGGGGGAATCGGGTTGCCGTGCGGGCAGGATTTGGGATGCCCGAGGAACGAGCAGATGCGCTGGTCGAGTTCGGGGCTGATGATGTGCTCGAATTTGCAGGCGTGTGAATCGGTCTCGGTGTCGGCGATGGAAAACGTGTCGGTGAGCAGCCGCTCGGCCAGCCGGCGGCGCCGCACGATGTCGCGGGCGCGATGCACGCCGCGCTCCGTGAGCGTCACCTCGCTGCCGCGCAGTTCCAGCAGCCCCAGGTCCCTGAGCCGCGCGGCGGTGCCCGCCGCGTCGTGGATTCCGCTCTGCCGCATCCGCGCGAGTTCCGGCGTCACGCCTTCCTCGCCGAAGATCCACATCTGTTCGAGCAGGTGATCGAGCCGTTCCTCTTCCTCCGCGGACATTTCCACGATTTGCATCAGGTGGCCGTGGGCCAGCTCGATCCGCCGGTCGGCCAGTTGCCCCATGGAAGGCGCGTGCGTCACCATCAGAATGGTGTGCCCTTCGGCGTGCAGTTCGCGCAGCAGGCGCGTCACCGTCTCGGCGTTGGCTTCGTCCAGATTTCCCGTGGGCTCATCGGCGAGGATCAGCTTGGGATGGTTGATCAGGGCGCGCGCCACGGCTACCCGCTGCTGCTCCCCTCCCGAAAGCTGCGCCGGCAGGTGCTCGATGCGTTCGCCCAGCCCGACGCGCCGCAGCGCTTCCCGCGCTTCGGCTTCATCCGTGGTGCTGTGAAAATACTGCGCCAGCATCACGTTTTCCAGCGCCGTCAGATACGGCACCAGATGGAATTGCTGGAAGACGAACCCGATCTTTTCCGCGCGGAACCGCGTGAGCCCGGCCTCGTCCAGCCGCGCGACGTCCACGCCGTCCACGATGGCCTGGCCCGACGTCGCCGTGTCGAGTCCGCCCAGAATGTTGATGAGCGTCGTCTTGCCCGACCCGGAAGGCCCCATGATGGCGATCCACTCGCCGGCGTTCACCTGGAACGACACGCCGTCGAGCGCCCGCACGTTCCCGAATTCCTTGCGAAGATTTTCGATCTGCACCAGTGCGGCCATTATTCCCCTCGCAAAATCACTGCCGGTCTCACGCTGCCCAGCAGGCGCAGCGGCAACGCCCCGGCCAGCGCCACTCCGGTCATCAGCGCGATGGTCAGCGGAAAAATTTCCCATCGCGGCTGGATCGGCGTGCCGAAGACGCGCTGTCCCAGCCAGTGCGCCAGCGCCATGCCGGCCACGCACCCGATCAAGCCGCCGGCCGCCCCCAGCACGCTCACCTCGGCGAGAAATAGTCGGAGGATGCGCGACATCGACCCGCCCAGCGCTTTCATCAGCCCGACGTCCGCGCGCCGCTCCATGGCCAGCGCCGCCATCGTCGCCAGAACGCACAGCGCCGTCAGTACGAGAATCAGCACCACCATCGAAACGATCAGGAACCGCGTGCGATTCAACAGATTGCCTTCCGCTTCGGTTACCTGGCGGAGGGGCCGCACATCGTAGCCGGGAAGGGAACTCGCCAGCCGCGAAGCGTATCGCGAAATGCCGCCGGCGGTTCCGCTGACGCTTACCTGCACAATCTCGATTCGCCCCGGCAATCCCGCCAGCCTCTGCGCTACGGGAAGAGTTACGAACACCTGATTGTCTTCGGCGCTCCCAGCGTCAATCACGCCCGCGACGCGGAGCTGCTCGCGCCGCCCGAGATAATTCAATTCCAGCGGTCCGCCCGGTTCCACATGGAGTTGTCGCGCGGCGTTCCGGCCTACCAGACATTGTGCCTCGCTCTCGCGGGCAGCGATCCAGTTTCCTTGCATCTTCCACGTCGGTTCGAGTTTGGGAAGCTGGTCGAGCCATGTCCCGGCCACGACGACGGGTTTCTCTTCGGCGCGCGCGACAATGTACAGGTACGGCGCAGCGGCCGCCACATCCGGCGTGCGCGCCTGCTCCATCTGATGGAGGACGACATCCTGGTCCATCAGAACCGGCGAGCCGGATAGCCCCGGCGTCAACGCGTTGAGATCGCCGCCGCGCGCCGCGCCGGTTCGCGCAATGGTGACGTTCGCGCCCAGGCTGCGGAATTCCTGCGTTAGCTTGCGTTCGATGTCGAAATCAAGGTTCAGCAGCGCCGAGATCACCGCCGCGCCGCTGGCCACCGACACCAGCGCCACCGCCAGGCGTCCCCGGTTGCCGCGCAGCAAGCGCCACAATAAGCGGCCGAACATCACTCGCCCCGCAGGATCGGCGCGGGATCGAAATGCGACGCCCGGCGCAGAGGAATCAGACTGCCCATCACGGCCACCACCAGCGCCAGCGCGAGGGCTACCGGCAGCAAAATGATGTGCGGCTCGGCCGGCGTGCCGAAGACGCTTGCTCCCAAAACGCGGGCCAGTTCCGCGCCCAGGACAAACCCGATGGCGCCCCCGGCCATGGCCAGCATCAACTGTTCGGCCAGAAAAATTCCCGCCACCAGGGTGTTCGTCGCGCCCATTGCCTTCATGATGCCGATCTCTTTTTGCCGGTCGAGGATAGTGGCCGCCGAGGTCGCGGCCACGGCCAGCCCGGCCGCCACCAGCGCCGCGATGGTGACCACCCACAGCAAGGTGCTGATGCGCGAAAGGATGCGGCCCTCGGAATCAGCCACGCGCCGGATGGCGCGCACGTCCGTGCCCGGCAGGACCTGCCGGATCTGGAAACTGATGGACGAGATGTAGGGCGCGCAGAACCACTGGTCGTACTCCGCCGCCGTCAGCGTTTTGGGGTCGCGCTCGGCGAGCGCGTCGGCGGGCTTGGTCAGCGCGCTCACGAAAAGCTGGCGAAAGCTTCCCGCATGCCCGGACAATCGCTGCGCCACCGAGAGCGGGACCAGCACGGCGCGATCCTCGGCCCCGCCGGTGGAGACGATGCCCGTCACCACCAGCGGTTCCGGCGCGCCCGGGAGGCCGCTCGGGCTCACGTAAATCGTCTTTCCGATTGCCAGTTCGCCCCCATGCAAAGCCGCCAGCGTCGCGCCCACGACGCACTCGTTCGAACCATCCTGGAACCAGCGCCCGCGTATGCTCCACCAGGGATGCGTGCTTTTCGCGCCGGTCTTGAACGTCGTGCCATCCGGGACGCTCACGGCGTGCTCGTACCACGTGCCGATCAGCGTGGCGGGTTTACCCGCGCCGCCCATGGTGCTGGAGATCGAAGCGGGAACATCGAGGAACGGCGTGAAGCCCAGAATATTGTGCCGCCAGAAAATCATCTTGAGTTTGCCGAGATCGTTTTCCGGGAGGTAGGCCCCTTCGTCCACCGGACGGTAATCGATTCCGCCGATTTCCAGCGGCAGGGTGTCCGATTGCGGCGTCACCAGCAGATTGGCTCCCAGGCTGCGGAATTCCCGCGACATCCGGTCGCCCACATCGAGCGCCACGGTCAGCGTGGCCGTCGCCACGGCCATGCCCACGACGAGCGCGGCGGCCGTCAGCACCTTCCGGCGCGGATTGCGAATGAACGACTCTCCCACCAGCCGGGCGAACATGTCAGGAGTGAATCGTCGCGTCGGCCTCGGCCAGCGCCGACAAATCGACGATCACTTCTCCCCCTTCCACGCGCGATTTCACCGGGATGGGATTGCAGCCTCCCTTGTCCCCGATCGACGGAATGTAAATCGTCGCGCCGCAGTTCCGGCAGATCACATTTTGTCCCACTTGGCGATATCCCGCCCGGCCGCAAATCTGGCAGGCATCGAGCGCCGCCGAATAATCGCCGTCGATCTTGTGAATCACCAGGAAGCGGATAACGGTGCCGTTTGTGTCCGCGGTGTAAAAGTGCAGGTTCGAGTCGGTCAGCTCGCTCAGCGGAATGCGCACCTGATGGTCCTGCGCCGCCAGCAACTTGGCCGGGGACGGCGCGTTGAGGGCGCGGGCATAAGCGAAGTCGGCGGCCAGCGCCACCACCACCAGCGCGCACACCATGGCCGCCGCAAAACTCCATCGCCGCTGCCGCTGGAATTCCCACTCGCGCCGCCGCCGCTCCGCGGGATTGGTTTCCGGGGAGAGCTCCGGCTTGCGCGCGCTGAACCATTCGCGCAGCGTGGCCAGCGCCGCCGCTCCCAAAATCACGGCGAAAAAGAACACTTCGTTGCGCACGATGGGCCCGATGGTGGCCATCTCGATCTTGCTCGACCAGATCCACATGGCCTCGCTCAACTCGTGCACGCCCGTCAACGCCAGCTGGAAAGCGACCACCATCAGGATCACGGTGGTCACGGCGAAAAAGCGGTGCAGGGGAATCCGCAGCGTTCCTTCAAAGAAGAAAAAGCCCACCGCGGCGGCGATTGCCACGCCCAGCAGCGTCCCGATCCATACTTGCACACCGGTGGAGGACAGCTCGACGGCGCGCAGAATCAGCACCAGCTCCACCCCTTCGCGCACCACCATCAGAAACACAAACCCGCCCACACCCCATCCGGCGGCGCGCGTCGTCCCCTGGACATACGCCTCCACCCGCTGCTCGATCTCCTTGCGGAGGGTGCGCGCCACGCGGTTCATCCACACGATCATGGTCACCACGAGCACCGAGGCCAGCAGCATCAGCAGGCCCTCGAACCCGTCTTGGCTGATGGCCCAGCGCTCCAGCAGCAGGGCCGCCCCCAGGCTGGCGGCGCAGGCCGCCAACACGCCTGCCCACACGAAGCCCTTCAGGGCGGAGCGTCCGGTGCGATTCAGATACACCAGTACGATGCCCACGACGAGCGCGGCTTCGACGCCTTCCCGGAGAGCGACTAGCAGGGCAGAGAGCATAATTTCCAGTTGCAAAACAGTTGCAACTGACTTTCCCAGTCTAGCCCCCACCTCCCCCTAAATCAAGAAGTTTTACGCTCGCGCGGCTCAGTTTTGCGTCAGGGCATGGCTTCAGCGCGCCGTGTGCGTCCCGGACAGCAGTCGGGACCGCGCCGCAGCCGCGGCACAATGAGTGCGGCTTTAGCCGCTGAGGCACGTAAATTCCAGTTGCCACACGGGCTCGTTAGCCCCCGAAGGTCCTGAGGCGTCTTTTTCAGCAACCTGCCAGGCCGGACGCGCCGGGCCTTGGCATTCCCTGTACAATAGCCATCCGGCTGATGCCATGACAAGGCGCCACCCATCACTGATCCGTGCCGGGGCCGCTGCCCTGGCAGTGCTGCTTCCGGTCACGTCGATCTGTCCGTCGCTGGCGGGCGGCCAGGCAGCGCCCGCACCCAACGCGCCGGCACAATCGCGGCCGGCCGGTCCCACGATCAAGCCGGATGCCAGGAGGGCCCGGGAAGCGTACCAGCAGGGCCTCCGCGCCGAACGGACGCAGGATTGGCAATCGGCCCATGCCGCCTACTCCGATGCGGTGAACTGGGCGCCCGAGAACCGCGAGTATCAGCTGCGGCGCGAGATTGCCAAGAGCCGCCTGGTGCAGGAGAAAATGGACGCCGCGGAGCGCGACGCCGTTTCCGGCCGCCTGGACGCCGCGCGCAAGGAACTGGTATCCGCGAGTTACCTCGACCCTTCGAACGCTGTCGTGCGCGAACGCCTCGGCGAATTGGCCGCCGCTGAGCCGGGCACCGTCCGCGAGGCGCACGAGCCGGATCTGGCGGGACAATTGCACCTCGCCTACCAGCCGGGGACGCGCAGCTTCGACTACCGGGGGGATACCCAG
>JAIQGD010000071.1 GCA_020072765.1 Terriglobia bacterium | reverse complement strand
GAGAAGACCAGCCGTGCCCGGAAGGAAACCTCAACGGACATAAGCTGTATCTTATTGATTGTGCGCCGTATAATGGAAATGTGTCGCGAACATCAATCCAGACGCGCCTCTGGCATCGGCCTTGCACTAACAGCAGGCGTACTCCACCGGAGTACAGAGATTCGGAGCCACAGCTCCCAGGAGATAAGCATGAAACTGAACAAGAGAGAGAAGGGCTTTTCGTTGATTGAGTTGCTGATCGTCGTGGCGATCATTCTGATCATCGCGGCCATCGCCATCCCGAACCTGCTGCGCGCCAAGATTGCCGCCAACCAGTCGTCCGCCGCCGCGTCGCTGCGCACCTTGGGCAGCGCCTCGGTGATGTACAGCAGCACGTACGGAGACGGTTTTCCGACAACGATGGCGCAGTTGTCTTACAATGCGACCCCGAATTGCGACGCCGCGAGTTTGATTGATGCCACCTTGGCGTCTGGCTCGAAGTCCGGTTATAGCTTCCTTTTGACCGCAGGTACCAATCTGGTTACGAGCATTCCCAAGGGATGCACAGCTGCAGGCGCCTCGGACATGTTTATATTCAACGCTAATCCGGTGACCACGAGCACCGGGACCGTGTACTACTGCAATGACGCGTCGAACGTCATCCGGCAGAGCAACGCGGCCATCGGGGTTGACGGTACCAGCGGCGGTTGCGATAGCAAGGCCGTACCACTCGGGAACTAGCGGGTTAGTTACTTCCGGAAAAGGGGGGGAGAGGAACCATCTCCCCCCTCTTTTTTTGAATTCAAGGATTCGAGCGAGACCGACATGAGGCCCCTTCCCAAATTCGGCGCAACTGGTCTGAAAAGCGAATCCGGATTTTCCCTGATTGAACTCCTCATTGTTGTAGCCATCATCCTGATCATCGCATCCATTGCTGTTCCCAGCTTTCTGCGGGCGCGCATGGCCGCCAACGAAGCCTCCGCGGCGGCCAGTATTCGCAGCGTCACCAGTGCCGCCATCGCCTACTCCACGACCTATGCAAACGGCTACCCCCCAAGCCTGGTAGCCTTGAGCGGAACCGGCCCGGCGACCTGCGATTTGTCTGAGTTGGGAGATCCGATCGTCTCCACGGCGCCGAATCAAAAGAGCGGGTACGCCTTCGCCTACACGGGGCAGACCGTTAACACAGCGCTGGCCCCTGGCTGTAACGCTCCAGGGTATGGGGGTTACCTGATTACAGGAACTCCGCTGGTGCTCGGCGTTACCGGCCACCGCAGCTTCTGCAGCGACACCCCAGGCGTAATCCATTTCGATCCAAGCGGCGTCGTTGCGGCAACCGTCGCGGCGTGCGACGCGCTGCAACCGGTCGAGTAGCTAGCGCCCTCGACCCTTTTTGCCTTGCGTGGGACTTTCTTCTTCTTGCTACACTCAAGTTCGTGTTGCGCGTCCTAACCCGTCGTCGGCCCGTAGGGACACGGCATTGCCGTGCCCGCTCCTCCGTAGCGACGACTCTATTCGGATTCTTGGCCGCCGCCTTCACCCTCCCGCAGACGGCTCGGCAACGTGCCGTGAAATGCATACTGATCGCCATCCTCCTGGCCAGCTCTTCGGTGGCGGCACACGACGCCGGTTCCATCCAACGCGCGATCGAGTCCCGCTACCAGCACGCCCGAACTCTCAAGGCAATCTTCTTCCAGCGCTATAGTGACGGGCATGGCGGCGTGGCGGCGGAATCCGGCACGGTCTACTTCTCGCGCCCGGGCCGCATGCGCTGGGAGTACGAATCTCCGGAGAAGAAACTGTTCCTCGTGGACGGCACCAACGTGTGGTTCTACGTCCCGGCCGACCATACGGCCAGCCGCGCCAAATTAAAGGAAAGTTCGGACTGGCGCACGCCGGTGGCGCTGCTGGCCGGCAAGGCCGATCTGTCGGCGTTGTGCCGCAGCGTGGAAGTGGTGGATTCCGGCGGCGGCGCCAGCGGCACTTCTGACCAGCCCTCTTCGCCGGACCACGCGCTGCTGCGTTGTGTCCCCCGCGACAGCGGCGACGCCGCCGGCGCGCCAAGCCTGGTGCTGCTCGAAACCGATCCGGAAGCCCGCCTGGTTCGCGTAGTGATCCGGGAAGCCGGGCACGCGGAGACCGAGTTCCGCTTCGGCAACTGGGAGGAAAACATTCCCGTCCCCGAGGAGAAGTTTCACTTCCAGCCCCCCGCCGGCGTGGCCATCGTGGACCAGCAGTCGCTCACCGGCGCCATGCGCTGACCGCATCGCCGCGCTGGCCGCTTGTCTAGACGCCCTTGCACAACCCGCTTTCGGCCGCAGGGAAGCAATCGCTTGGCTGAGTTGCGCTCTACACTCCAGTGGCGCGTGGCCAGCCCGCCGGGATGAATGCCCAGCCTCCGCCGCAACCACTGCTTCCGCCGCACCTTCCGCCGCGCTGTCATCCCGAGCGCAGCGAGGGATCTCTCCTCGGTTTAGCTTCACCCAATGCGCGCGCACGAAGAGGGATTCCTCGTCGCTCCGCTCCTCGGAATGACATACGGAGCGAGTCAGCGCGCCATGCTTCGGGGACTATTTCCGCGTCAGTCGCGCAGGAAGGCGGTGGTTTCGCGCAGGAACAGGTCTAACTGGTCATGGTGCAGCCAGTGTCCGGCGTTGGGCACTTTCACCAACTGGCAATGGCGGATGGCCTTCATGCGCGGATCGGTTTCGTCCAGCGGCAGGAAACTTTCCAGGGCCCAGAACAATAGAACCGGGCAGGTAATTTGCCCGAAGATTTCCACGGCGTCGTCCATGTGGTGGCCGTAGGGGGCCAGGACGCGCGCGTAGTTATCGAACTTCCACACCAGCGATCCATCGGGGTCCCAGTTCGAGCCGTGCAGTGTCAAGTGCCGCGCGACTTCGTCGGAAAGGTGCGGATTGGCCTCCTTCATGCGCGCGACGGCCGCGCCGAGAGTCGGATAGCTCTTTAGCTGCCGCTTTTCCAGCTTGCGCACGGACTCGATCCAGTAGCGCAGCCGCCCCGACGCCGGGCCATAGACGGGATGCCCGGAGGGCGCGCCCAGCCCTTCGATGCAGACGGCCTTGCGCACGCGCTCCGGATAAATGCCGGTGTAATTCAGCACGATGATCCCGCCCATCGAATGGCCCAGCAGCCGGATCGGGAATTCGTTGATGATATCGAGCAGCGCCGACAGATCCAGAACATGCTCGGCCATGCTGTAGATCGCCCCGGGCGCCCAGGCGCTGTTGCCGTGCCCGCGCAGGTCGAGCGCGTAGACGTGATAGTGCCGGGAAAGCGACTGCGCCACCCAGTCCCAATTCCGCGCGTGGTCGAGCCCTCCATGGACCAGCACCAGCGCAGGCTTGCCATCCTGGCCGTAGTCCCAGAATTGCAGCTTCAAGCGGTCGGAATAGAAAAAATGTGAGATGGGTTCCATGGAATGGGCGTGTGTTTTGGCTCCGCCGTGACTGTACCATAGCCGCGCGCCTGTGGAAGCCGCCGGAAAGTTGAGGACACCTTTCTCCCGGCTGTCACATCTCATTCACGGGCTGTTTTCCGGGGGTTCGTCGCGGCCCGGTTGTCGTGTGCTAGAATTGGCACGATTTGCACCACTTAACAGCGCTGAGACAGAGATAAATGGCGGAATTTGTCTGCAAAGTAGGCGATGCCTCCGGCCGCATCTTTGACCAGGTCGAGACGGCGCAGTCGGAGGACGAGGCCCGGCAGAAGCTGGCCGACCGGGGCTACTACGTCTTTGCCGTGCGCCATCATTTCGATTTGCTGGAGCGGCTCGGTCCGGGACGCCGCAGCCGCATGGTCCGCCCCGATGACTTCCTAATTTTTAACCAGCAGTTCAACACGCTGATCAAGGCGGGCCTGCCGATTCTTAGGGCCTTGGATCTGCTGGCCGAGCGCGCGGCAGCGCCTAGGCTTCGTCCGATTCTGGGCGAGGTGCGGGAGCGCGTTCGCGCCGGCGCGTCGCTGTCGGAAGCGCTGGAGGCGCAGGGATCGTTTCCGCTGGTGTATGTCACGGCGGTGGGGGCGGGCGAGCGGAGCGGAAACCTCAGCGGCGTCCTCGAACAATATATCGGGTACCTGCGCGTCACCACGGGCTTCCGCAGCCGCCTGATGACCGCGTTGATTTACCCCGCGGTGCTGGTGGCCGCAGCCCTGCTCATCGTCACCTTTGTGGTCACCTACGCCATGCCCCAATACGCGTCGCTCTATCACGAACTCGATATCGCGCTGCCGGCTCCTACGCGCATTCTGCTGGCGGTGGCCCTGCCGCTGCGAAACTATTTTCTGGCTCTCGTCGCCGCCGTGGCCCTGGGCGCCGTCGTCGTGCTGTTCTGGACGCGCTCGGGGGCCGGAGCCCTGGCCGTCGACCGATTCAAACCGCGCGTGCCGCTGCTGGGAGATGTATGGGTGAAGGCTCACCTGGCACAATTTGTGCGCACGCTTTCGACGCTGCTGGGAGGCGGGACGCCCCTAGTCCCGGCCCTGCACACCTCGGCCGCCGCGATCGGCAGCCCCCTGCTGGCGACCACGGTCGAGCAGGCGGCCGCCCGCGTCAAGGAAGGGCAATCGCTGCACGCCGGCCTGGCCGAAACGCACCTGATTCCGGGCCTGGCGCTGGAAATGATCGAAGTGGGAGAGGCGTCCGGAGCCTTGGCGGCCATGCTGACCAGCGTGGCCGAATTCTACGAAGAAGAAGTGAATACGCGGCTGCAGCGCACGCTGACCTGGATTCCCATCGTGATTTTGGTGGTCATGGCCGTTGTGGTAGGCTTCATCTTGATCGCGCTATATCTGCCCATGTTTTCCCTGCAAGCCGGTGGAGGCGGGCGATAGACTCGATGGCCACAAGCGGCAATAATCCGATTCCTGCCGGCGTCACCGACGCGGCGGCCGAGCACGAGCAAGCCCGGCGGCTGGCCGAGCGCTACCGCTGCGCCTTCGTCGATCTGCGCGAGCAGCGCATCGATCCGGAATTATTCCGCAGCATCCCCGCCGAGCTGATGTTCCGCTACAACTTCGTCCCCATCGAAGCCCACGACTCCGTGCTGGTGGTGGCCCTGGCCGATCCCAGCCAGTTGCAACAGACCGACGAACTTGCGCTGCTGCTCGGCAAGCGCCTGCAGATCAAGGTCGCCACCGCCTCGCAGATCGCCGACCTGCTCAAGAGGACCGAGCAGTCGCAGCGCGTGCTCGACCAGGCCACCGAAGGGTTCACCCTGCAGGTGGTCAGCGAAGAAGAGGGCGACGAGAATATTTCCATGGAGCGGCTCACGCGCGAGACCGGCGTGAGTCCCGTGGTGCGTCTGGTGGACACCGTCATCTTCACCGCCCTGGAGCGCCGCGCCAGCGACATCCACATCGAAACGCGCGACGCCGAAGTGGCCGTGAAGTACCGCATCGACGGCGCCCTGCAATACGCCATGCAGCCGCTCGCCAAGGACTGGCACGCCACCATCCTGTCGCGCATCAAGGTGATGAGCGAGCTGGACATCGCCGAGCGCCGCATCCCTCAGGACGGCCGCTTCCGCGTGCGGTACAAGGGCCGCTTCGTCGATTTCCGCGTTTCCATCATGCCGTCGGTCTTCGGGGAAGACGCCGTGCTCCGCGTGCTCGACAAGGAGACGTTGAGCGAAAAGTTTCACAATCTCACGCTCGACGTCGTGGGATTCGAAGCCGACGAACTGGCGCGCTTCCGCCGCTACATCCACGAGCCCTACGGCATGGTGCTGGTCACCGGGCCCACCGGCTCCGGCAAGACCACCACGCTATACGCCGCCATCAACGAGATCAAGAACGACGAGGACAAAATCATCACCATCGAGGACCCGGTGGAATACCAGGTCCGCGGCATCACCCAGATTCCCGTGAACGAGAAGAAGGGCCTGACCTTCGCGCGCGGACTGCGCTCGATTCTGCGGCACGACCCGGACAAAATCATGGTCGGCGAAATCCGCGATCAGGAAACCGCGCAGATCGCCATCAACTCGGCGCTCACCGGACATCTGGTTTTCACCACGGTCCACGCCAACAACGTCACCGACGTGATCGGCCGCTTCATCAACATGGGCGTCGAGCCCTACAATTTCGTTTCCGCGCTGAACTGCATCATGGCGCAGCGGCTGGTGCGCGTGATTTGCGAGCACTGCAAGAAGCGCGTGAACTATTCCGCCGCGATCCTGCAGGAATCGGGTCTCGATCCCGCCGAGTGGGGGCGCGTGCCGTTTTACGAGGGCGCGGGCTGCCTGGAGTGTTCCGGCAGCGGCTACCACGGCCGCTCGGCCATCACCGAACTGCTCGATCTTTCCGACCGCATTCGCGAAATGATTGTGGACCGCCGGCCCACGTCGGAAATCAAGCGCACGGCGCGCGCCGAGGGCATGGTCTTTCTGCGCGAATCCGGCCTGCGCAAAGTGCATGCGGGATTGACCACGCTGCGCGAGATCAATAAGGTGACCTTCCTTGACTAGCCACACGGGTCTGGAAACGTCGCCGGGCTCATGGCAGCAGCCGGGCCTGCTGCGGCGCATGGGGCGGTGGTTGCACGCCATGCCCCATCCGGCGCTGGTGATCGAGATTGCCTCCGACCACGTCGCGGCGGGCCGCTGCGGGAGCGCGCGCGGACGGCTGGAGAGCGGGGCGGTTGAGCCGCTGCCGGCCGGAGCCGTGACGCCGTCGCCGCTGGAAGTGAACATCACCCAACGGGAGGCTGTCCTGGCGGCTCTCCGCCGAGTTCTGAGCCGCGTTCCCCTGCGCGGCGCGCCCTTGGCGCTGCTCGTGCCCGACCCCGTCGTGCGCGTCTTCCTCCTGCCGTTTGAGACGCTGCCCCGGCGGCGCGAGGAGGCCTTGCAGCTGTTGCGCTGGCGCCTGAAGAAGAGTGTCCCGTTCGATGTGGACGAAACCGTGGTCTCCTGGACGCGCCAGAGTGGCCGCCAGGGAACTCTGGAAGTGGTCACCGCGGTGGCGCGCCAGCGGGTTCTCCGCGAATACGAAGAGCTGATCGAGTCGGTGGGCGGCCATGCCGGAGTGGTGCTGAGTTCGACGCTGGCGTCGTTGCCGCTTCTGGAAGAGCGCGGAGCGACCCTGCTGATCCGTCTCTGCGGCAGGGTGTTGACCACGGTCATTGTCCACGGCACCGGCCTGTGCGTTTACCGCTCCACCGAGATGCCGGCGGAGGCCGCGCGGCTCGACCCGCAGGCCGTGCTCGATGAGATTTTTCCGGCCGTCGCCTATTACCAGGACACCTGGGGCCAGCCCATTGACCGCGCCCGGCTGGCCGGTTTCGGCGGCAGGGAAGACGTTTTTCAAAGCGCCGTGAGCGCCGAATTGAAGATTCGCGCCGGCTCGCTGGCCGAAGCCGAAGGGGCGCAGGCGCTCGATCGCGCCGCGCTGGACCTGATCCCCAACGGCCTCGATGCACTGGCTGGCTGGATGATGAACGGAGGATCTTGAGCGTTCGCTTGGCCGCATAATCCGGCCGGCGTGCCTGGTACCGCCATGAAGCTGCATCTCAATCTCGCGACGGCGCCGCAAGCCAATCACCGGCCGTTCCTTGCCTTGACCGGTGGGGCGGGCACGCTCGGCGTGGTGGCGCTCGTGCTGCTCTCCCACGCGGCCTACCAGTCGTGGCGCGGCAATCGGGAACTGCGCGCCGATACCAGCCGCTGGCAGGCGCAAATCCGAAGCGACAGCCGAAAACAGCAGGAGCTCGACGCCTACTTCCACTCCGCGGCGGCGCAGGGTGTCCTGGGCCGCGCCGCCTTTCTGAACTCCCTGATTGACGCCCGCAGCTTCCCCTGGACGAGAATCTTCATGGATCTGGAAAAAACCCTGCCGCCGGGTGTCCGCGTGGTCAGTATTGCGCCGCGCCTGGCGGACGGCCGCGCCGAACTCACGCTGGAGGTCGGGGCGGAGAGCGACGCCAGCAAGATCCAGTTCCTCGAGGCCATCGAGAAGGCGAAAATGTTTTCGGGCCTGGTGGTGAAGGACGAACGCCGGCCGGAACAGCCCGGCGCGTCCGACAAAGTCATCCTGCATCTGACGGTCTGGTATTCGACGATATGAGCGGCTTCCGCAGCTGGCAAACCTGGAAGAAATACACGGCGATCGCGCTCGTCCTGCTGGGGGCGGCCGATCTCGGGCTGGCGCTGTTCCTGGTGCGAATGTCCCGCCAGGCGCCCGAGGCGATGCGCGCGCAGCGGGATCAACTGGCTCGGCAGGCCCGGTTGCTGCGCGCCGATGTCGTGCGCGGCGATAAAATCCGTGTCTCGCTCCCGCAGGTGGGCAAGGACTGCGACGCCTTTTATCGCGGGTCGTTTCTGGACGCGGCCACGGGCTATTCCCGGATTGAGGCCGACCTGAGCGGCATTGCCTCGAAAGCGGGCGTGAAGACGCCGGGATTCGCCTTCAAGCAGAACGACCTCCAGGAGCGCGGCGTGGCGGAAATTTCCATCACCACCAGCGTCACCGCCGATTATCCGCAGGTGATGGATTTCATCAACGGCCTGCAGCGCTCGAAGAATCTCTACCTGTTGGATAGCCTGCACCTGGCCTCCGTCTCGGAGGGCGGCATCCGGCTGGAAGTTACGCTGCACACGTATTTCAGGACCTGAGCGATGTCCCGGCGCACCGAACTCTACCTCTTCGCAGGGCTGATCGTCCTGCTCGCCGCCATCCTGTATTTCCGCATGCAGGGCCCGGGTTCGGCTCTTCCGGGCATAGCCGGCTCGGAAACGAAGTTCCAGCCGCTCGACGTGCGCGAGCCCCAGTTGCGCCTGCAGCTTCTCGACCAGATTCAGAAGATCCAATACGCGGGCTCGCGCCGAAATATTTTCGTGGCCGCCCCGCCGCCGGCGCCCAAGCCGGTGCGGCCCGTCGGGAAAGTGGTGCCCGTAGTGGTCGTGCCGACGCCGCCTCCGCCCGTTCAAGTTCCCGCACAATTTTTCGGGCACGCCCAGCGGGGCCGCGGGAAACCCGTGGCGTTCTTTGTCAGCGGGGAAGATGTGTTGATCATCCCGGAAGGCGACACCTTTCTGGGCGGTTACCGCCTGGTGCACATCGGCAGCGATTCAGCCGATGTCGAAGAGTTGTCCAGCGGGCGTCACGCCATCGTCCCCATGATGCAGGGGCCGGACCAGGGCGCCAACTAGGGAGGACTGCCTTGCCGCCAACCGCCGCGATCAAACAGGCTACGAGCGTGGACGTGACTCACCGTGCAAGGCGGCCCAGCGAGTCCGGTTACGCCCTTCTGATGGCGCTGGGTCTGGTCCTGGTGATGGTCATTGCTTCCCAAGTGGTCCTGCGGAATATGGCCACCCAGGGCCGCCGCCAGCGCGAGGAGGAGATGATCTGGCGGGGCCGCCAGAATGTCCGCGCCATTCGCCTCTACTACCACAAGACCGGACACTACCCGCAGACGGTTGAGGAGCTGCAAAAGGGGCTCCCCGAACTCCATTTCCTGCGCCTGGCGGCCTATCAGGATCCCATGAACCGCCCGGACGGGGCCTGGCGCATGATTTACGTGAATGCCGCGGGGCAGATCATCGGCAGCGTCCGGTATGCCACGCTGCAGCAAATGGCCCTGATGGATATGAACGGCGGCCAGCTTCCCGCTGGCGCTGGCGGGGCCCAGCCCGGGCCGGGAGCCCCTCTGGGCGGCCCCGGAGGGGGCACCGGAAATGCCCCTGGCATGGCCCAGAATCCTCCCGCAGGCCCAGGGACGGCGTTAGGACAGCCTGGCGCGTCAGGAAGCCAGCCACAGCCCACCGGACCCGTGGACGGGCCTGTCCTGGGAGCGTTTCTGTCCGGGGTCGGAGGGGGCAGCAAGACCGATCGGCCGTCGCTCAAGGTCTACCATGGCGGCAAGAAGTACGGCGATTGGGAGTTTATCTGGAACCCGCTCAAAGACCAGGCGCGCGCCGTTCAGCAGGGCCTCGCGCCGCAGGGGGCACAGCCGGGCCAACCGGGACTGCCCATCGGCCCGGGAGGTATCGGCACCAGTCCTGCGCCCGGCGGCCCAGGCGGCCCGAGTGGCCTGGGCGGCGCACCCGCGCCGCAGTCCGTGCCTTTCCAGACCCCGCACCAGTGACGCAGCCCGCGGGAAGGAGAGTTTGTCCATGCTGACCGATTCCACCCCGGACCCGGCCCCCGGCAAAGGGATTCGCAACTACGTGATTGCGTCGCTGGTGGTGCTGGCGCTGGCGCTCGGCTATGTCGGCTGGGTGTTCTGGTCGCGCGCGGCGCAGAACCGCGAGATCGAGGAGCGCGCCGCACTGGCCTTCTACGCCAGCCCCGGCTTGGTGCACCGCGGCGAGGAAGTTGATCTGTGCTACGGCGTCTCCAACGCCAAAACCGTCACGCTGGTGCCGCAGCCCAACGCCGTCTGGCCCTCCTACAGCCGCTGCGTCCAGGCCTCTCCGCAGAAGACCACCACCTACACGCTCACCGTCACCGATGCCGCCGGCAACACCAAGTCCGCCAGCCTGACCGTCGAAGTTCGTTGACGCGGTGCCTCCGGATAGCGTCGCAGTTTGCTTGCGCAGGTCGCTCTTCGTGGCACAGCCACTCCTGGCTGTGCTCTTGCATTTGGGCAAACATCCGCGCCACAGCCAACCGCGGCTGCTCGACCGCAAAATGAGTCACCATCCGGAGGCCTATACTGTCTCAGTTCGACGGTTGGGCGCTTGTTCCGGAACCTTCGGGTGTGGTACGTTGCGCCCATGCCGAAGCTCCCAACGCGACAAAATTCTATCGTCAAAACAATCTTGAAGCGCATCACGCAGCCGGTTTCCTTTCGGTATCCAGCCGGTGAGAAACACAAGTCCGGAATCCTCAAGGATCGTGCAGTCATGCGAAGCAACCCCGGCGCGCGTGGCGTTCCCTATTGGGATGTGGTAGACCTAATTGAGTTCAAGGGTGAAAGGAGTCCGGAGTGGATCAGAATCGGGTATTACCGTGCACCTAAGGGCCGTCTACAGTGGGGGAGCCAGACAACGATCGCGGAGCCTATTGGAACGTGGAAGCGTATTCTCGTCGAAGCTGCTAAACAAAAACCATGGTTTCGTGCACTTCTCGTCAGCGTAATAGCTGAATTAGGGGAAAAATAAGAGCATTTGCGGAGAATATTCAAACTGAGACACTTCTAAACCAATGAAAATGTGGTTTCCAAATTGGATGCAATGGATTGCGATGTGGGCAGGCCTTGTTCTTGCGGGACTTCTCGCGGCTAATCCTTTCGGCAACGGGGCGGAGTGGTTAGGAATGGTCTTTATCGTTATCGCTACGGTCTTCGTTGTATGGATGTTGGAAGCGCGGCGAAGAAAATCAAGCCAAAAGAACCCATGACCGACATCCGACAAGCTTTGCAAAATCGCGCGGGAAGATGCAAAATGGTGGGGTTCGGGCGGATGAGCCGAGGCCGCTCAGGAGCTGCTTGCAACCATGGCCGTTGAACTTGCGCGGGGCGTGACGCTGGAAAAGCCGGGCGAACACGAGAATTTTCTGAAGGACGGCGGCATCCTGCTGACCTCGCTGGACAAGCTGGTCAACTGGGGACGCCGCAGCTCGATCTGGCCGATGTCGTTTGGGCTGGCCTGCTGCGCCATCGAGATGATGTCCATGGCCGCTTCCCGCTACGACATCTCGCGCTTCGGCGCGGAAGTCTTCCGCGGGTCGCCGCGCCAGTCCGACATGATGATTATCGCCGGGCGCGTCTCGCAGAAGATGGCGCCGGTGATCAAACAGCTTTACGCGCAAATGCCCGAGCCCAAGTGGGCCATCTCCATGGGCGCCTGCGCCACCTCGGGCGGCGTCTTCAATAACTACGCCGTCGTCCAGGGAGTCAACCAGGTTATTCCCATCGACGTCTACGTCCCCGGCTGCCCTCCGCGGCCCGAGGCTCTTCTCTACGCCGTCTTCCAGATCCAGAAGAAAATCGACGCGCAACGCGGCAGCTTCCTCGGCTCGCTCAATATCAGCAAGAGTTAGTTTTTTACGGCGGTTGGTCCATGCCGGAACAGCCTGTAGATTTTCTGTGCGTTGACTGGCGCGAGGCCCGCGCCGGAACTTGATGCAAGCAACAAACCAAGAGCAGTTTCACCGAGAGGGAGAACAATGACTTACTACGGCGGCAAGGAATTGGCGGCGGCGTTTCGCACGGTTCGCAAGAACACGATTCAGGTCGCGCAGGACATTCCGGAAAACCAGTACGGCTTCAAGGCCGCCCCGGAGGCCCGGAGCGTGGCGCAGACGTTGACGCACATCGCCCTGGGCACGGAAATCGCGCACCAGATCCACGGCAACAAGATCGACGATCTGAAGAAGCTGAATTTTCCCGAGCTGATGCAGAAAATGGGCGCCGACGAAGCGAAGCCGCGCACCAAGGCGGAAATCGTCGCGCTGCTGCAGTCGCAGGGCGAGAAGTTCGCCTCCTACCTCGAAGGCTTGCCCGAATCCTTCCTGGCCGAGCGCGTGGCCATGCCTCCCGGAGCCGAGCCGTCGTCGAAGAGCCGTTTTGAAATGCTGCTCTCGCCCAAGGAGCACGAAATGCATCACCGCGGCCAGTTGATGACGCTCGAGCGCATGATCGGCGTCGTGCCGCATCTCACCCGCCAGCGCCAGGAACAGATGGCGCGAGCGCAAAGCGCGCAGCGCTAAGCACCGAACAGCAGGCCTCGCGCCTGCTGCGGTTTCTCATCCGAAGGCGGGCCGGTGAAGCGAGAATCGCCGGCCCGCCGCACTGTCAACCGTGAACTGTCGGCTGTGAACTTCTCTCCACCACTTCCGCCGTTCCCCCGTCGATCTCCAGCACGCTGCCCGGCGCGAAATGTTCGCGCCGCACATAGCCCATGCCGATAGCCACGCCCGCAGCCGGTGAAAACGCGGCGCTGGTGATGAAGCCGACGTCCGCGCCTCCCGCGCGCAGTTTGGTTTGCGCAGCCGGCGGGACTGCGGTGGAAAAGCGCAGCGAGACGCGCTTGCGGTTCACATGTCCCCGCGAGCGAACGCGCTCGACAATCTCCTGTCCCGTGTAACAGCCCTTGTTGAAGCTGATGTGCGTGCTTTCCAGCGCCGCTTCGTGCGGGATCATGGCGTCGTTGAAGTCAGCAGGGAACCAGGGCACGCAAGCTTCGAGGCGCAGCGCGTGAAAAGCGTCCATGCCAATCGGTTCGCCTCCCTGCGCGCGCACGCCGGCGAGAAGTGTCCGCCACAGGGCGGGCAGGGCTTCGCGGCTTGCGAGGAACTCCGCGCCCGGCGCGCCGAAATGGGAGCGCCGCAGCAATTGGCAGGGAATCCCCGCGACGGCGGTGTCCACGACGGACATCTCGGCGAGATCCGCGAGCGCGATGCCGCAAGCTTGTGCCACCACCGCAGCGGCGCGCGGTCCTTCCACGGCGCAACTCCCCGTCTGGGCGGTCCGGTCTTCAATCTGCACCTGCGAGCCAATCACGTATTTCTTGAGCGTCGCGAGAGTCTGCTCCCGCAAGGACGCGTGGGAGAGCACCAGCAGGCTTTCTGCCAGCGCGTAGACTTCAATCTCCGCCAGAATGTGGCCCTGCGGGTTCAGCAGCAGCGCCCGCGTCCCGCGGCCCGCCGCCAGCGACTTGATGTCGTTCGAACTGATCGCGTGGAGATATTTGACGCGGTCGCGCCCGCCCAACGTCAGCACGGCGTGCCAGTTGGTGTCGAGCAGCGCGACAGATTCGGACGCGGCACGATATTCCTTGTCAACCGACGAGAACCGCTGCGGCAGGACGCAACTCTCGAATTCGGCCAGTGCCGCTCCCGCGGCGCGATGTTCTGCAATCAGGGGCGTTTCCATAGGGTGTGGTGGGCGCGCCATCTCCGCGCCTCCCGAGAGTTTACCAAACTTCAGCAGCCGGGCACGGCGGTGCAGGGAAGCGCCTGCTATGATTGAGGGGTGCGATGGTTCGATGGTCAGGGGTAGATCGCGCGTGATCTCATGACGCTGGGCGCTTACATCCAAGTTCCATTTTGCCAGTCGAAGTGCACCTACTGCAATTTCCATACGGGTGTGGTCGCGCGCGAACGCTACCAGCCCTATGCCGAAGCGGTATGCCGGGAGATTGCCGCGTCGGTTTCCGGAGGCGCGCCCGTGGTGGACACGGTGTACGTCGGCGGAGGCACGCCCAGCCTGCTCGATCCGGCCGCGCTGGCGCACATTCTCGACGCGCTGCGCGCCGCGTATCGCGTCGAAGCCGAGGAAATCACGCTGGAAGCCGATCCGGAAACGGTGACGCCCGCCAAGGCGGCGGCCTGGCGCGCGGCGGGCTTCGACCGCGTCAGCCTGGGCGCGCAATCGTTTCACGATACCGAACTGCGGGCCGCCGGGCGGATGCATCGCCGCGAGGACATTTTCGCGGCCGTGGATCTGCTGCGCACCGCCGGCTTCCGCAACACCAGCCTCGATCTGATCGCCGGGCTGCCGCACCAGACGCCGAAGTCATGGGAAGAATCGGTCAGCCAACTGCTGCGCATCTATCCCGAGCACGTCTCGATCTACCTGATGGAGATTGACGAGGGCAGCCGCCTGGGAAGGGAAGCGCTGGAAGGCGGCCAGCGCTACAGCGCGGGAGCGCTTCCCTCCGACGACGCCATGGCCGATTTTTACGAGTCCGCCTGCCGGCGCTTGGCCGAGGCGGGCTACGAGCACTACGAAATATCGAACTGGGCGCTTCCGGGCCGCCGCTCGCGCCATAACTTGAAATACTGGCGCCGCGATCCCTATCTGGGATTGGGCGCGGGCGCGCACTCCTTCGACGGCTCGGTGCGCTGGGCCAACGTGCACGATGCGGCGCGTTACGTGCGGATTCTGGAGCAGGGAAGCTCGCCGCGCGAACAATTCGATCCGCTCACGCCCTTGCAGGCGTTGCAGGAGGAATTGTTCCTGGGCCTGCGCCAGATCGAAGGGATCGACTTCGGCCGCATCGAGCGCCAGTACGCCGAGCTGGGCGACCGCCTGGCGCAACTCCACGAGCGCATCGAGCGCCTGCGCGCGCAAGGGCTTTTGCAGACCGAAGGCACTTGCCTGCGCCTCGCCCCGAATAAACTCACTGTCTCAAATGAAGCCCTGGTTGAACTGCTGGGCTAAGAATGCAATGCGCGGCCGGATGTGGTGGCCACGACGAGCGCTGTTTTCGTAGTGGGCCTTTCGCCGCGCATGACAACCGCAAAAGAGCACAGCCAGGAGTGGCTGTGCCACACCTACCGCAACACCGCGCGACGCCGGCCTTCCTCGTCGTGAGCCTTGCGCAAGACGAAACGAACACTCTATCGGCGTCGTCCCGCGGTGCACGGCGAAACGAAGTTTTAATGTAGCGCCGCGCTTCAGCGCGGCACCTGCCGGGCGGAAGGCCCCGGCGCTACATTTACGTCCCGTCCCATGCGAAAAGGCGAACAGGCCCCGGCGGTTCGTCGTGGCTACCCGTTCGATTCCGAGTGAACGTGTGTGAATCGCGCGCCGGGGTTTGTAGCGGCCGGTCCGCGTGTCTCGGACCAGGCACTTTTGCCGGCTTGTGAGGAATGCAGCCTAGTTTTCCAGGCCGAAGGTGCGGATTTTGTGCAGGAGGGTTTTGTAGGAGACGCCGAGCTTTTCCGCGGCGCGCGTTTTGTTCCATTTCGAGGCGCGCAAGGCGTCCTGGATCTTGAAGCGCTCGACGTGCGCCACGGCGCGCTGGGAAACTTCTTCCAGCGGCCCATCCCATAGAAACTGCTCCGCGAGCATGCCCTGGGGCAATTCGGAGGGCGCGGGTTTGGCGGCCAGCAACTGCAGGGCGCCGGCGTCGATCTCGGAGCCAGCGGCCAGGATCGCGGCGCGCTCGATGGCGTTCTGCAGTTCGCGGACGTTCCCCGGCCAGGGGTAGGTTTGCAGGCGCTCGCACGCGTCCCGGGTCAACGCCAGGGAGGGTTTGCGAAACTCCCGCCGGAAGCGCGCGAGGAAGTGTTCGGCGAGCAGCAACACGTCGTCGCCGCGGTCGCGCAGCGGCGGAATCGTGATCGGCACGGTGGCAATGCGGAAGTAGAGGTCCTCGCGGAAGGTTTTATCGGCGATGGCGGCGCGCAGGTCCTTGTTCGTGGCCGTCACAATGCGCACGCTCACGTCGATCTGCTGCGTGCCGCCGACGCGGTCGAAGCTCCGCTCCTCGATCACGCGCAACAATTTGCCCTGCACGCTGAGAGGCAACTCGCCGATTTCGTCCAGGAACAGCGTTCCCCGGTGCGCCAGCTCGAGCTTGCCGATCTTGCGCGCGCCGGCCCCCGTATACGCTCCGCGCTCGTGGCCGAACAGTTCGTTCTCGACCAGCCCCTCGGGAATCGCCGCGCAGTTCAGCGCCACGAAGGGATGCTCGGCCCGGGGGCTCAGGTGATGAATCGCCCGGGCAAACAGTTCCTTGCCGGTGCCGCTTTCGCCCAGCAGCAATACCGTGGAATCGGTCGCGGCGGCCCGCTGGGTCATCTGGCTCGCCTCTTTCATCGCCGGGTGTTCCCCGACGATGCGCGGGAAACCGTAGCGCGCGGCGTACTCTTCGCGCAGCAGCAGATTCTCGCGCAGGAGTTCCTGTTGGCCGGCCGCGCGGTCCAGCAGCAGTTTCAGGTGGTCCAGGTCCACCGGCTTCTGAATGAAATCGAAGGCGCCCTCTTTCATGGCGGTGACGGCGTCTTCCACCGAGCCGTAAGCGGTGATGAGGATAAAGGGCAGGGCGGGCTCGGCGCGTTTGGCCTCGCGCAGCACGTCGAGGCCGGAATGGCCGGGAAGTTTCAAGTCGGAAAGAACCAGCAGATAGCGGCGGCTGCGCACTTTCTCGATCGCCGCCTCGCCGTCCGGGGCCTCTTCGACGGCGTAGCCGAAGCGGTCCAGCGCCTTGTGGAGCATGGCCCTCAGCTCGGCTTTGTCTTCGACAAGGAGGACGGGTTCCATGGCGAAATTATCTAGCGGGCCCAGCCGGCGTCGCCACCTGATTTGCGCAGCTCCGTTTCGGCGTCATCCATGGCTTGCTTGTCCGCGGCGATGGCTTTGTTGCAGGCATCAATCTCGGCCTTCTTCTTGTTGATGTCCTCGCGGCTGAATTGCTGCTGCATGGCCTTGACGGGATCCGTGTAGCTTTGCAGGCTGAGCGTGTTGAGCTCGCGCTGCAGGACGGCGAGATTGGCCTGATCCTGTTCGAGCTTGTGCCGCAGCGAAGCGAATTTCGCGCGCCAGCCCGCTTCGTCCATGCCGCCGGAAGGCGCGGCCGCCGCCCCTTCGGCCTTGCCCGGAGCGGTTCCCCCTGGTGCCGGGGCTCCTGCAGGTTCCCCCGTAAGATTGTCGTTGGTGAAAACCTTCGTGGCCTTGGGGATCTCTTTCTTCTTTTCCCGCAAACGGCGCGCCGCTTCGCCGAGTGACTCCTCGGGCGCGGATGCCGCGGGGGGAGCTGCCGCCGCGCCGGGAGAAGTACCCTGGCCCTGCTGCTGATCCTGGCTCTGGCAGCGGGCGGGGGGAGAGACACAGATCGCCGCCGCCGCGGCCAACCACAGAATTCTACGCATCATAAGCGCCTCCTGGGACGCTATGGGGGATAAGCCCTCTACCAGTTTAGATGCTGGCGGCTTCCGAGGGGAATAGCGCGCGCGACGGCTCCTGCCGCAAAGGTAACCACAGCAGGAACTCCGCCCCTCCGCTCGGGCGGTTGCGGGCCTCGATGCTGCCCCCGTGCTGCAGCGCCACCTTCTGCACCACCGCCAAGCCCAGCCCCGTGCCCTGGGACTTGGTGGTATAGAACGGGAGAAAAATTTTGGGCAGGTCGCCTTCCGGAATGCCCGGGCCATTATCCGCCACCGAAATGCGCTGCCATTTCCGCGTGGCGAGCTCTTCCACCGAGCCGGAGATGGTCACCGACGGCATCTGGCTGGCCGCTTGCGCGGCCTCCATTCCGTTGCGCGCCAGGTTGAGCAGCGCCTGCCGCAGCAACGCTTCATCGCCGGGAACATCCTCGAACGCGCCTTCGCACCGGATGGCCGAGGAGGGAATGGATTGCCGGAGCTCGGTGGCCACGTCTTCCACCAGCGCCTGCATGGGCACGGCCTCGTAGCAGATTTCCAGGGGCTTGGCGAAGCGCAGAAATTCCGTCACCACCTGGGTAAGCGCGCGCGTTTGATTCAGAATTCGCTCCGCCGATTCGCGCGTCTCGCCGGGCGGGAGTTCGCTGCGCATCATCTGCGCGTAGCCGGAAATCGTGGCCAGCGCGTTCTTGAACTCGTGCGCGATGCCGGCGGACATCTCCCCGAGCGCCGCTAGATTTTCCTTCCAGCGAATCTGCTTTTGCAGCGCGGCCAGCTCGGTCAAATCGCTCAGCAGGCACAGCGCCCCGCTCACCTTGTTTTCGGGCGGCACCGCAAGATCCGAGGCTCGCGTGCGCAGCGCCGCTCCCGTCGAGCGCTTGGAATGGTAGATGGGCGAGATCGTCACGCCCAGATGCCGCGTTTCGCCCTCGCGCGTCTGGTGCTCGATCTCGCTGCGGCGAAACATCGTTCCGTCCCGCAGGCACGTCGCCAGCATCTGGGCCAGTTCCGAGTCGGCCCCCAGAAGCTCCTTGTACGAGCGGTAGCGGATGGGCCGGAGGGAAAGTGCATCCTCGGCGGCCGGATTGGCCGAGCTGATCGCGCCGGTCGCGCTCACCAGCAGCAGCCCCGTGGGCATATTTCGCGTGACTTCCTCGGTGAGGCGTTCCGATTCCTGCGCGCGCTCCTGCGCCAGCATGTGCAGCCGCGCCAGTTCCTTTTCCTGCGCCCGCAGCTTCTCGATCACGCCTTGCATCGAAGCGGTCGCAAACGCGGGCGCATTCTGCGCTCGGACGCCGGGGGTGCTCCACCCTTTGTCCGGAGCGGCCGCGTCCCGGCGCAGAAGCCGGCGCATCATCACCGCCAGGGCAATGCTTCCGCCCACCAGGATGGCCAGCATCACGGTCACGGCCGCCAGTCCGCCGGGGGACAGGGTCAAGTTGTGCAGAGGAAAGGGAGAATTCATCGGGGATTCTCTTTCCCGATCACCGGGCCATCAACAGCGACTGATACCAGTTCACCACCGGCGTTCCAAAGAAGACCACCAGCAGCGCCGCCAGGCCGAGAAACGTTCCGAAGGGAAGTTCGTAATTGGAGCCCTTGCGCCGCGCGAGAATGAATGCGATTCCCAGCAGGCTCCCGAGCAGGGAGCCCGCAAAAATGGTCAGCAGCGTGCGCTTGGCTCCAAAAAACGCGCCCGTCATCAGCATCATTTTCACGTCGCCGAGTCCCATGCCCTCGCGCTTGCGCAGCCGGAAATAGACTTCCGAGACCAGCCACAGCAGCCCTCCCCCGAGCGCCGCGCCGAGCAGTGCTTCGGCGAACGATGCCGCACGTGGCGGAGGAAAATAGCCGAATAGACGATTTGCCATCCAGAGTGCCGTGCCGTCCCCGGGCGGGATAAAGAGGCTGAACCCAAGCCCCGCGGCCAGACCCGGATAGTTCACCATATCCGGCAGGATCCGTTCGCGCAGGTCCGTGAACACCAGCACCACCATCACCGCCGAGAATACCGCCCACTTCACAGCCTCCGGCGTCGGCCCGAACATCCGGTAGCATCCCCAGAACAATACCGCCGTCAGCAGTTCCACGGCCGGGTAGATCCTCGAGATGGCCGTCTGGCAGCCGCGGCATTTGCCCCGCAGCAGCAGATAGCTCACCACCGGGATGTTGTCGTACGGGCGGATCGCCGCGCCACACTTCGGACATGCCGAAGCCGGCCAAACGATCGATTTCCCCTCCGGAATTCGGACGATGCATACGTTCAAAAAACTGCCCACAATCAATCCGAACACGACGGCCAGGATGCCTGTCACCAAGGACGAATCCACAGTTCGACTCTGCCACATCCCGCGCGGCCCCTCAAGACGCCCGGCGCCCCTCGTGCCCGACTGCTAACGCTGGGGCCATTGGCGCGTGGTGCGGTCAGACGGGAAGCATGCGGGTTAGCAGGCAACTGCCAGGAAGGGGGCTTCGGAGAAATGGTGGCGGGTGTGGACGCCTTCTCTGTGACCTCGGTGCGAACTCCGTGCCCTCTGTGTTGAGCCTTGGTCGCTGCGGCTCTGCCGTGAATTTCCGAAGGAGGGACTGCTTGCTGGCGCGTGGGCCGGAGCTAGCCGAGTTCGACGGTCACTTCGGCGCCGCGCGCCGCGCCGACGGCCCTCGCCGCGCTGGACTTGTTCACCACGATCTCCAGGTATCCGCTCGACCCGATGATGCCGACCGGTTCTCCCGCCGCCGCCGCCGCGAAGGTCGGCACCACCCGCGTCACCACGCCCGTTCCGGCGCGAATCGTGACCTTGGCGTCCGGCTCCACCAGCGCCGGCACTTCCTGCGCCGTCAGGTTGGTGATGAGGTTGCCGAACTGATCCACGCGCAGCACGATGCCCTTGATCGTGTTCCCGGCCACTTTCGGCTTCGGCATGCCAAACCGCACGAAATCGGTGATCGGCTCGCCGAACGACCCCGGCTGCCACGACTTGGTCAGCCACGCCGCCACCGGCCCGAAAACATCGCGCCCGTGAAACGTATTGCTCACCGGCTGCCGGAAATAGTGCTCCGCGATGATGTTCCAGGCATACAGGGCTTCCGACTGTCCGTAGACCGAGGAGAGCACGCCGTTATCGGGCGCCACAAAATAGTGCTGGTCCGCCGCCACCAGGATCGGCCGCCGCTGCGTTCCCACGCCTGGGTCCACCACCACCACGTGAATCGTCCGGGCGGGGAAGTACTTGAACGCCTGTCCGATCGTAAGCGCTCCGTCGAGAATGTCATGGGGCAGCACGCCGTGGGTGATATCCACGATCGTGATTTCGGGGTTGATGTTCAGGATGACGCCCTTGATGACGCCCACCAAGTGGTCGCTGGTGCCGTAATCAGTCGTCAGTGTAACGATGGGCCGCGCCAAGGTCTGCTCCTGTCGGTGCAGGCGCCCGGAGACACAGCGCCGCATCTCCGACGCTAACGGAGCTTGGTCCCAGAGTCAAAGCCTACGGCCGCGACTGCCGCGAGTCAGTAACGCGCCCCCTTACTGCTCCCCGATCAAATCAATCTCCCCGACGCCGCCGTTCACCGTCAGGTCAATCGTCGCCGGCGTCTTTCCGTAGGCCGCGTTCACGTACGCGTCGCCATCCCGCGTCAGGCCGCGCACGTTGATGGTGCCGATGCCCCCCGAGGCATGAATCCGCGCGCCGATATCTTTCGGCACATGGATGCGCGCCTGCCCGGCGCCTCCCTCGACGATGGCGTCCAGGTGGGTGGTCCGCACGCCGGTCAGGTCCAGATTCAGCTGTCCGGCGCCCATGTGGACCTCCAGGTGGTTCACCGTCAACTTGGCTAGCCGCAGATTATTCTCGCCAGCCCCCATATCCAGCCGCAGGTCCAGCGGGACATTCTCGCCGAAGCGCAGGTCCCATTCCGCGTGCGAATCCCCGAAGTGCACGTGACTCTGTTCCTCCGTCACGTCGAGCTGGCCCTCATCGCCGGAGACGTGGTAGTCGACCCGCGGCCTGCCCTCGGCGCCGCCGTAGCGAAAATCGGCGTCCAGCAGGCGGCTCGACCCGCCACCCAGCCGCAGCAGGCCCGCGCCCATTTCCAGCCGCGCCCGCACAGTCTTCGCGCCCCCCAACTCCACCGCTTGCGTGTCGTGCTCCGCACCCGGCCCCGCCCCCGCGCGGTACGTAACGCGCCCATGCCGCACCGCCGCCACGAAAAACAGCAGCAGCACCAGCAGCGCAATCGCCGGCCCCGACAGCCATCGTCCGCCGCCCGCCGCCTCGGGATGCTGCCGCACCCAGTAGCTGTCCCACAGCTTTCCCAGCCCGATGAAGATCAGAAGCAGCGGCCAGTACCGCGTCAGGATCGGCCAGGGGTCGATTTCCGGATGAAAATTCAGAAGCAGCAGCAATCCGCCCAGCGCGATCAGAATGATCGGACCAACCAACGAAATCCTTCGTGGATTCCCCGTTTCAGACATCGCTCACCTCACTCGCCTAAAGATACGCCTGTTGGCGGTCAAAAGTTCCACGGTCTCCCGCAGCAGGTTGGCGAGGAATGCTTCGGAGCGGAAGGGCGGGGTTCACTTTCGAAATGACAGCCACCACACTATGGGGGTGTCCCGCCGGTCAGTAGGGGCAGGGCAGCGCCGTGGCCGCGCTGCGCCGTCATTCTGAGACGATCCGACCAGGATCGGCGAAGAATCTCAGCGTCGCTCTCAAGTACAGCGTGGTGCGATTCTTGCTCCTGCTTTTACTACGCCGCAGGCTGTTCGGGATCGGGGGAGAGATCCGGCGCCGGCAAGACCGCGGGCATCGGCCGGCGGCGCCACGCCGCAAAGCCCTCGCGGGCGAACTGGAAGATCGTCCGCCGGTTCTCGGAAATCAGCTTTAGCCACGCGAACAGCCCCATCTGCGGAAAGTAGATTCCCCGGAAACACATCCGCGCGACGAAAATGTTGATGCGATAGCCCAGCGGCTTATGTCGCAGCGCCTCGACCGCCTGGCCGATGGCATGGGCGCTATACGACCTCGCCCATCCGTACTTCACCTCCGCGTGCGCTTCCGCGATGGTCATCTTCAGCGGCGTGTGGGCCATGGCGAAGGGGATGAATTCCTGCCAGTGTTTCGGCCGCGTCAGACGCCCGGCGGCCTCCAGCCTTTTGTACAGCGGTGTTGCCGGCAACGGCGTGAGCAAGCCGAAGATGGGCAATCCGGGCGGCCAGCTGCGAATCTGTTGGAGCGTCCGTTCCGCGACTCCGGTCGTGTCGTTGTCCATGCCGAAAATAAATGACGTGATCGCAAAGACGTTGCGCTGCGCCAGCCGCTCCAGCACGCCCGCATATTCCCCCGGCTTGTTGAATCCCTTGTTGGCCAGGGCCAGATTGGCGGGATCGATCGACTCCATGCCGATGAAAACCCATTTGCCGCCCGAGGCGGCGATCAGGTCCACGAGTTCTTCGTCGCGCAGCAGGTTGGCGCTGATCTGCGCCACCCAGTGCACCTGCGCGCCGGCGGCGATAATGTCGCGCAGCAGCGATTTTGTCCGCTTGACGTTGATGGCGAAGTTGTCGTCGATGAAGAAGACGGCAATCTGCCCGCCCTCGCTCCGCGCGCGCGCCTTCAAGCGCAGCAACTCGTCCACCACGCTCTGGTTGGTGCGAAACCGGATCGAGTCGCCGAAAAAACCGGTGACGGTGCAGAACTCGCACCCGTACGGGCATCCGCGCCCCGATTCGACGGGCACAATCCGAAACGTTCCCCAGCCGTCTCCCAGGCGTTGCAGCAGGCCGCGCGCCATCTTGGGAACCAGATTGAACTGCGTCAGGTCAATGGTGTCCCACGGAATTTCGGGATACGCCTGCAGCGAGGGTTTGCGTTCCTTGCCCGACTCGTCCAGCGGTGCGTAAATCTCCCGCAGCGCGCCGCGCGCGGCGTCCGCGACGATCTGCGGCCAGGTTTCATCGGCTTCGCCCAGCGCCACCGCGTCCGCATGACGCGGGCCGCCGTCTCTCCCCAGGGCCTCGTCCGCCATTTCCGTCACGTGCGGGCCGCCCATCACCACCGGCACGCCCGTGGCCCGCACCGCGTCGGCGACGCGGTAGGCCTTGGCGACCATTCGGGTCATGGCCCCGATGCCCACCAGCTCGATTTTGTTTTCCCGCACGAAGCGCGCCACGCCCTGTTCATCCATGGGCTGCGCGTTGCCGTCAATCAGCAGCACTTCGTGGCCGGAGGGAGTCAACGACTGCAGGAGAAACATCCACAGATGAGGCATGAAATTGCGCGTGACCCCGTTATCGGGGTTGTACAGCAGAATCCGCATTGATTCCCCTCCATGGGGAAGCCGCTTCTTCGTTGCTGCGCAGGGCAAGCCTTGCTCGCCAGGCCCTCGCCCCGGGGAGCGCGGAGGAAAGCAGCCTAGTGGCTCCGAATACGCCACGTTCTCTATTCTTCCAACGGTGAATCAGGCGATTGAAGGCGAGTCAGGCAGCAGCCCTTGCCGCCAGCAATCAGGGTCGTACTCGATCACCCAAGCTTGGTGGGTGGAGGGGGCCATCGGAATGGTCGCACGCCCATTAGCCCTAAAGCTGGCTGCACCTGGACGAAATCTCCGTCGCAGCCGGTTAGAGAAGCTCTGCGCTTATTATACCGCGATCCGGCCACACGCCGAGGAAATCTCCATGTGATGATGGTTCTGCTTTTTCGCGGGAGGTCGATTCGGATTCCGTGAGGGACTGCTGTGGTCGTTCCACGCCGGCACGCCTGCCGAGTCGAGCGTCATGGCAATCCCAATCGGTCTGGACCTTCGCTCAGCGTTTTGCCACGGCGGCCGCCTGCGCCTTGCGGAAGGCCTCGAAATCCGCCCACACATGCTCCACGCTTTTCTGATCGAACTTCAGCACCGTGGGATCTCCGTTCTTCGAGGAGTAGATTTCCAGCCTCACCTGGCCGCACTCCGGATTCACGGCGTCCGGCGGATACATGTACACGCCTTTGTAGGTCGAGTCGTCCATCTTGACCGACCGGTTCTGGACCGCCACCGTCACGGGCACTCTCCCCGGATGGATCGGCGCCACTTCCTTGTCTCCGCAAAACAGCCGCATCCTCTGAAAATCGGTCTTGAACTTGAGTCTGGCGGCCGCTGCGGGGTTGAACGAACGTCCGAAGGCCGATCCGAATCCTTCCTTGACCTTCGGCAGCGCGTAGATTCCAAACACGGCGGGATGGGCGCCGGAATCTTCTTCCCATTGCCGCGGCGCGTCGGAATTATCGGCGCTCGCGTCGCCGCTGGATTGGTTCTTGTTGCGTTTCTTGTGGGCGCGCTCGGCCTGCAAGCGGGCCTCCTCCTGCTCCCGGTAATCCAGCGGAGGCGTCGACAGCGCGATATTGAAATCTCCGGCCGTGAGATAGTACGGCCGCGGATCGTATTTCTCCGCCACCAGCGCTTCCTTGAGCCCTTCGATCGGATACGGCGTCAGGGGCTCGACCGGAAGCAGCGCGCCCGGCGGAGCGTCCGCCGCTTTCGCGCGGTTCTGATCCAGCAGCGCGAAGGCCTCCTCGATCCGCACGATTCCGGAAACACCCGGCCCGCCGTCTCCGCGCGTGCCGAACGTCGTCAGCCCGATCACTTGGCCCGCCCCGTTGAACAGCGGCCCGCCCGAATTTCCCGGATTGATGTTGATGTCTGACATGAGGGTGTGCGCCTCGACCTTGCTGACGATCCCGGTGGTGAGGATCTTATCCAGGCTCAGCGGGCTGCCGATGGTGAATACCCGCTCGCCTTCCTGTACCGGCGTCCGGCCCGCCCCGGCCCGGTACAGCGGCGCGGGCGAAGCGTTCGGAAGTGCGGCCATGTTCACCAACAGCAAGGCGACATCCTTCTGCGGGTCCGAGGCAATCAGTTTGGCCGCGATTTTGTGCGTCCGGTCGAACTGCACCGCCAGATACTCCGAATTGCCCACCACGTGCTCGTTGGTCAGGATCAGCCCCTTGCCGTCCACGAAGAATCCCGTGCCGTGCCCCGACTCACTCCTCACCGTCACCACCGCGTTCTTCAGTCGCTTGAACTGTTCCGTGAGGTCGTTGCTGCCGCTCTTTCCCGGGGACGCCGCGACCGACGTCTCCTCCACCTTGGCGTTATCGTTGGTCAAATCGACGGTTTGCTCGGCCCCCACGAGCGCAAGCTGAACATTCCAGGAGAAGCGCCGCCCTCCCAGTTCGGCCGGCTTGAGCGACGACACCGTGCAGTGTCCCGATGGCAACTGCGCTTCCGCGCTCCCCTCCAGGCTGGTCTTCACCTCTGCGGTCTTGGCCCCGCACTTGAGCGCTATCGCGAAGAACGGCACCGGCTTCTGATTCAGGTCCTGGTCCACCAGAATCACCCGGACCCGAACTTTGACCACATGGCCCTGCGCCTGCGCTGCCGAAGCCCATGCGAGTCCCAACAAGAAAACGGCCAGATAGCGTTTCATGGTTTGCCTTTCGACCAAGGAGAGGTGTTCGTGGGGCCGGGGCGACGGCCTCCCTGCTTTGTGCCGGGCGCCTCGGCGGCTAGGGCTAAGGCGCCGACCACAGCACTTTGCGATCCTTATTGAACAGCGCGACGGAGGCGGCCGAGGTTTGCTTGACTTGCCCGCCCTTCGATGGTTTCAGCCCATTGCCCAGGCTGGTCGAGAAACCGTCCTGGTCGAACAGTTCCAGAGTCGTTCCGTCCTTCGTTACGCCCACATGCATCTGGGCGTTCGGGCGCTCGCCCGTCATCGAGAGTTGCGAGCCCGCGCCTTCCAAAACGCTCATGGACACACCGGCGTGGTGCGCCGGGTCGGAGAGCAGCACGTACGGCCCGCTCGGCCCTGCATCGTTCAACGAAATCGTCACTAGGGCCGACCCGCCTTGGCCCAGCAACTTGAAGCTCGGCCCCGTCCCGCCCATGGACAACTCCGCGCGCTCGCGGCCGGAGGCATCCTTCAGGATGAAACTCTCGGCTTCAATCTTTTTGGGCACGACCGGTGCGGGCGCGGGGCTGGGGGCAGGCTTTGGCGTGCGCTTGCTCTTGTGCTGCGCCTGTCCCATCAGTCCCACCGAGGCCAGCGCGAGCATACAAACCATTGCGCCCCGCTTCAGCCTGCGGTTCTGCTCTTCCAACCGTGCAATGCGAGCTACGATCGCGTCTGTTTCCTGGGTGGTCCGGCTCATGGGGTCTCCCGTGGATTTTTCGCCGCTTGAGGTTTCCGCCATTTATTGTGCGGGATTCCCGGCGGCGCGAAACCGCAATTCCACCCCGAGGCCGACTCCTAGTAAACAGCCCTTTGTAACCGGTCGTGGCCGGAGATCATCCGGCCTGCTTGGCCGCCCCCTGCTCGATGGTGGCGGATAGTTGGCGCAGCAACGCGGCTCCGTCCCCCCGGTACGCGCTCCCGTGTTGGCAGGCGAGCATCGCAGGCTGCAGGCTCGCCAGCCGCTCCAGCAGCGCCGACGTGCTCGTGGCGTGCGCGTAGTAGTCCATCATCCCGCGCATGCCCTCGCTGGCGGTCAGCACTTCGGATTCCGTCACCGCCGGCATGTTCGTGCCCGGCTGGGTGAATAGATCCCCGCACAGCAGCGTCTTGGTGGACGCGTCGAACAGAATGCCGCAATCCCACCCGTGCGGAACGTGCGGCGTGGATAGCCACTTCATCTTTCGGCTGCCGATGGAAAACTCCTCGCCGTCGGCGAACCCCCGCGCCGGCCGGGAGGCATAATCGTTCAGCGAGGTCATCACGCCGACTTGGCTGCCAAACGGCGTCGCTTCCGGCGCGGCGATCAGGAACTCGTTCAGCGCTCCATACTCGTCGCCTTCAAAGTGCGATCCGCCGATCCAGCGCAGCTTTTCGGCCGGCACCACTTTCCGGATCGCCTCCACCGTGTTCGGAAAAATCTTCCGGTAGCCCGTGTGGAACAACATGGGCTGGTCGTCCGCGATCAGGTAGGAATTAAACGTCAGCCCCCCGGGAATCACATCCAGCGGCGTCGAGATACGATAGATTTTCGCTGCCACCTCGTCCACTTGCGTGCCGCTCTGCTTAATTGCCATCAATGTGTGTTCTCCTTTTTCTTTGGGCGGACCGCTTGCTGTAAAATGGTCCGCGTTTGGTGCCCGGATGTGTAACGACCTGCATCTTCGTTACCCTCACCCACGGATCGCTCCTTATCCGAGAATCCCGCTTTCACTTCGACAACGGCCAGCATTGTATGCCTAAAGCGTCCCTTCCGCTGTCGCCAGGGCCGCATCCGCGGAGGTCCATAGCATCATGCCCGTGTTATTGCCTTTCATCCTGCCAGCCTGCTGAAGCAACGAAGTATTCGGCATTCTGCCGCACGATCGGGTCTCGCCATGCCAGCCATCGCCAGTTTCCGCCAAGATCGCGTTACACTCGGTGAGGGACAAATTCGACCGCGGCCGTTGCCAAGCGAGGATGGTCTATGACTTATGAGGATTGGAGCTCTGTCGACCGCTACATCACCGGTCTGTTTGTACCGCCCGATCCCGCGCTCGACGCGGCCATCGAGGCCATGGCCGCGGCGGGCCTGCCGCCGCACAACGTTTCGCCCAACGAGGGCAAACTGCTGCACCTGCTGGCGCGGCTTCGAGGGGCGCGCAGCATCCTGGAGATTGGCACGCTGGGCGGATACAGCACCATCTGGCTGGCACGGGCCCTGCCCCCCGACGGCCGCCTGATCACCCTGGAGGCGGACCCCAAACACGCGGAAGTCGCCCGCGCCAACATCGCGCGCGCCGGCCTGTCCGGCGTCGTGGATCTGCGCCTCGGGCCGGCGCTCGCTACGCTGCCGCAACTCGCCGCCGAGGGGCGCGGTCCATTCGACCTGATCTTCATCGACGCGGATAAGCCCAGCTATCCGGATTACCTGGCTTGGGCCCTCAAACTCTCCCGTCGCGGCACCCTCATCCTCGCCGACAATGTCGTGATGGAGGGAGCGGTCATCGACGCCGCCAGCAGCGACCCCATCGTCCGGGGCATTCGCCGCTTCAACGCGTTGCTCGCCGCCGAGCCGCGCGTCAGCGCCATCGCCGTCCAGACCGTCGGACGCAAAGGGTACGACGGCTTCGCCATGGCTATCGTCACCGCGGACCCGTAGCGCGCCCAGTCGGCGAACATCGCCCGGCCGCACGCGCCGAAGTCCACAGCTCCGCACCCTTGCAATTGCCCCGCATCCTGCTAGTCGTCAGCCCGGCCCAATGGCCGAGGCCGATATGATGCCGCTTGGGACAGGATTCCAGGAGGCGGACCAAGCCGCGCTTCGCTTCTCTTGTCCCGCCTCCTGCTGATCGCAGTGCTTCCACCCGCGCGGGTCACCCACAGCCGTTCTAGCCCGGGGTTTTGAAGGCAATGCTGTGAACGTACGACAAGCCGGTATTCAGGATAGGGGCGGCCACTCCGGTACGGGGATCGAGAGCGTATATAAGCGAGTCGGACGTAAAATCGGCGAGGTAAAAATTCCCGTCGGCGTCAATGGCCATGCCCATTACGTTCGACGCCACATTCGCGGAGAAATCGATTACCTTGGTCGCAAGTCCGCTCTTCAGGTCAATGGTATACAGCGCAAGGGGGGTGGCACCGTACAACGTCCCGTCGGGCGCGAAGGATAAGGCCATGAACATATCATCACCCGTGCCATCATTGACACCGGTGGAACCAATGCGCCCAAGGACGCCATTTGCCCGGTTGATGATGTACAGGCTGTTGTAATCCGGATTTGTGTAGTCCGATTGGCCAACGCCATAGAGAGTTCCGTCGCGGGAGCACACCATGCCCATGAAATCTTGGCCCAGCGGGAGCGGTGAGCCAACTGGGGTAGCTGTCCCTGTGCCCAGATTGAGCGTGGCCAACTGCGGGCTCGAGCTGAAAATGTTGGTTACTGTGTATGCCTTTCCTCCCGGCGGGCAGAACGCCAGTGCAGCCGAAAGAGGGTATCCGATCTTGCCGATAACTCTCCCCCTTTTGGCTTCCAAGCTAAACGCTGCTAGCTGGCTGAGCGGGCTGAACGGGAGGGTGGCGTAGAGAAGGCTTGGTCGTTCGGCCGATCTCGCCGGGGTGAACACGAGCGGAAGCAACAACAGCAGAGCCATGCTGGCAAAAACGGCGGTGACAATTGTGGGTCTTGTTCTAGTTCTCATGGTCATTCTCCTTCGGCTTGCGCGGGAGCGCCTTGGGCGATGCCGGTGGTCCCGGCTGTGTTGCGAGGGTGACTTTCCACCCGTTCCATTGGCCGGTCAATGCACCAGGTGTCACATCGAGGGAGATTCTAGATAACATCGCAAGCCATTGAATCGCGGAGGGCTACGACAAAAAGTCACATTCCTCCTGATAGCTTTGAATCGCCATCAGCAAAGTGGTAATGTTACCGCCAAGGCGGTGCCCCAATGGAAGAAGCAGCCCACCCATCGCGCGTCCTTCACTTCGGGGCTTTCGATGCGAATCTCCAGTCGGGAGAACTGCGCAAGAACGGCCTGAGGATCAGGCTTCCGGACCAGTCATTTCAAATCTTGACCATGCTTGCAAGCCGACCCGGCGAGGTGGTGACGCGGGAACAATTGCGCCTGGCCCTTTGGCCCAACGGGACGTTCGGGGACTTTGACCACAGTTTGAACACGGCGATTGGGAGGCTGCGCGATGCCCTGGGTGATTCAGCGGACAGCCCGCGGTTTGTTGAGACCCTGGCGAGGCGGGGCTACCGGTTCGTCGCATCAGTGGAAACCATCACCTCCGGCACCTCTCTCTCGGGGAGAGGGTGGACCAACGGGACGGGTGAGAGCGCACACCCGGATGAGGGCACCCTCAACGAATCGTCCTTGCCACCGGCTGCTGTCGGCGTGGTTCGCAAACCGACGCGCCGCTGGCAATGGATTGTGGTCGCGGCCATCGGAGGGCCCCTTGCGGCCCTCTTCGCCCTCAACGTCGGTGGCTTGCGCGAGCTACTCCTGGAGGCGGTAAGGGCACGCCGCGCCGTGCCCGCAGCGAAGATCGAATCCATCGCCGTTTTGCCATTTGAAAACCTCTCGGGCGACCCAGCGCAGGAATACTTTTCCGACGGGATGACCGAAGAACTGGTCACCAACTTGGGCAAGATCAGCGCGCTACGAGTGATCTCGCGGACTTCGGTGATGCGCTACAAACAAACCAAGAAGCCGATACCGGAGCTTGCCCGTGAGCTGAACGCAGACGCAATTGTTGAAGGCACGGTCCAGCGCTCGGGCAACCACGTACGCGTGACCGCCAACCTCCTGTACGGGCCGACGGACCGGCACCTCTGGGCCGAAACTTACGAGCGCGACTTCGATGACATTCTTGCTCTGGAGGATGACGTCGCCTCCGCCATCGCGAAGCAAATTGAAAACAGGCTGGGCGGCCCGCAACCGCGGCTGACGGCCAAGACGCAGGCGGTAAGCCCGGAAGCTTACGAGATTTATTTGAAAGCGAATTCCTATATGGATCAGTTCGACCTGCAGAAGAGCATTGACTATTACAACCAGGCCATCAAGCTCGACCCGAACTACGCCCCTGCCTATGCCCACATGGCCAGCCCTTACTTCTTTCTCGGCTTCTTTAGTGCTATTCCGCCAAATCAGGCCTGGGGGAAAGTGAAGCAACTGGGAATGCTGGCGGTCGAGAAGGATGATCGGCTTCCGGAAGGTCACGGAGCCTTGGCATTGGCGAAAATGCATTACGATTGGGATTTTGCGGGAGCGGAGCGGGAATTCAAACGGGCTCTGGAGTTGAATCCTAGCGACGCCGACATTCGCCACGAATATGCTCACTATCTTATGGCCATGGGCCGCATGGCTGAATCCGCCAGCGAAAGCAAGCTGGCCGTTGATCTGGACCCGATCGGCGACGTGCTTGCCGACTGCCTCTGCTGGCATAGTTTCGCCGCCCGGCAATACGACGACTCCATCCAGCTCGCACGAAACGTCCTGACAAGGGCGCCGGACGATACCTGGGAATTGGCCATTCTTGGTTGGGACTACGAGCAAAAAGGCTTGCATGAGCAGGCTGTCGCGGAATTCAAGAAAGCAGTTGAGCTGACTAACAAGAACAGCCCCATCTTCAGCCCCTTCTATCTTGCGGGACTGGCGCACGCTTACGCAATGGCCGGCAGGCGCGTCGATGCCGAGCAGGTCCTGAAAGGCCTTCTCGACGGAGCCAAGCACTCCTACGTTTCTCCCTTTGACATCGCCGTGATTTACGTCGCGCTGGGAGACAAGGACGCGGCTTTTGCCTGGTTGAACAAGGCTGTGGCAGAGCGTTCCACATTTCTTGTGTATAGCAAGTGGGACCCCCGACTAGACCCACTTCGCTCCGACCCGAGGTTCCAAGTCCTGCTCCGCCGAATAGGACTCACCGGATGAGGGTTGGGACTATCGCTATCCAGGCCGGCCAACCAAGGATGTGCTATTCCTGACAGCTGGCCGGTTTGTTCCCGACTCACGGCGCACGGGGAAGTGATGCACTTGTCTGTACAAACGCGCTACCGGGAAGTTGAGCCCGTACCCGATTATGTCTCAGCCGCGAAATCCACTCCTCACCGGCCAGAGAACATCGCCCGAGCCGCACGCGCCGATGTCCACAGCTGCGTACGCTTGCAATTGCCCCGCATCCTGCTAGCCTGATCCTGGAGCCACGGCTCCCGGCAAAATGGCGAGAACACACAACCCGGCGCGCTCCCAGCCAGAGCGGGCGCCTTCGCTCGGCTGCTCCGCCGATAACACACCGGCCCCGCTGCCCCCGCGCACCGGCCCGCTGCTCATGCCGCCCAATTGCGGGCCGCGAACTGGAACGATAGTCACTAGCCACTCGCCACTAGCCACTACCTACTTGTCCCTGCCTTCTCTAATCGCTACACACCTGGAAACAGAAATCGAGCTAACTCGTTCAAAACAAAGGATCGGCGCCCGTTCTAATCGCAACACTTTCCTGCCCGTCCCGGTAGCCAAAAACCGCGCCCGATCGCTCCCGCGCGCGCTTGATTCCCCTGGCACCACCCGCTATGCTGGCTTTTTCGAGGCCGCCTGATGCGCGTCTATCTTGATTACAACGCGACGACTCCCGTGGACCCCACCGTCCTCGAAGCCATGCTCCCGTATTTCACCGAGCATTTCGGCAACGCCGGCTCGGTCCATTCTCCGGGGCAGCGCGCGCGAGCCGGACTCGACGCCGCGCGCGACGCGGTCGCCGCGCTGGTAGGCGCCAAGCCCAGCGAGATCGTTTTCACCAGCGGCGGCACGGAGGCCGACAACCTCGCGATTTTCGGCAGTGTCGCGGTTTCCGAAAAACCGCGCAAGCACGTCATCACCACCACCATCGACCACCACGCCGTCCTCGATAGCTGCCACGAACTCGAACGCCAGGGCGTGGAAGTTACGTACGTTCCCGTCGGCCGCGGCCCGCGGCATGAAGGCATCGTTGACCCGGAAGAAATTCGCCGTGCGCTGCGCCCGGAAACCATCCTCATCAGCGTGATGCACGCCAACAACGAACTCGGCACGATCCAGCCCATCGAGGAAATCGGGCGCATCGCCGCCGAAGCGGGCGTGCGCTTCCATTGCGACGCCGTGCAGTCGGCCGGAAAATTGCCCCTCGACGTCAACCGCCTGGGCGTGGATCTTCTCTCCATCTCCGCGCACAAATTCTGCGGGCCCAAGGGCGTCGGCGCGCTCTACGTCCGCTCCGGCACGCCCCTGGCGCCGCGCTTTTACGGCGGGCACGCCGAACGCGATCGCCGCCCCGGCACGGAAAATATTCCCGGCATCGTCGGCCTCGGCAAGGCCGCTGAGGTCGCCCACCGCTTGCTGGCGTCGGATGCGGCCCGCATCGGCGCGCTGCGCGACCGCCTGGAAACGGCGCTGCTCGAGCGGATTCCCGCCGCACGCGTCAATGGCGACCGCGTCTGCCGCGTCCCCAACACCTCGAACCTCGTGTTCCCCGGAGCGGGCGGCGAGGCGCTGCTCATCGCCCTCGATCTCGAGGGAATCGCCTGCTCGACCGGCGCGGCCTGCTCTTCCGGTTCCACGGAGCCGTCGCACGTGCTCACCGCCATCGGCCTTTCGCGCGACGACGGCCGCTCCAGCCTGCGCTTCAGCCTGGGCCGCCCCACCACCGCCCAGGAAATCGACCGCGCCATCGAAGTCGTCCCGGAAGTCGTCCAGCGCCTGCGCGCCCTTTCGCCGCGCTCGGCCGCCGTGCACACCGCATGAGCACCCGAGACTTTGCAATGACACCGACCGCCCCATGTGAAATCGCGCGCGACGCCATCGCCCCGGCCGCCAATGCAGTCGCCATCGCGCCCACTGAGAACGCCGTGGTGATCGCCATGAGTGGCGGCGTGGACAGCTCCACGGTCGCGGCCCTGTTGCGCGAGCGCGGCCGGCCGGCCATCGGCCTCACGATGCAGCTGTGGAATCAGCGCCGCCTGCCCGAGCTGCACGGCGCGGGACCTGCGCCGCGCCGCTGCTGCTCGCTCGACGACGTCTACGACGCGCGGCGCGTGGCCGAGCATCTGGGCATCCCGTTCTACGTGGTGAATTTCGCGGGAGCGTTCGAGCAGACGGTGGTCCGCCCGTTCCTGGATGATTACCTCGCCGGGCGCACGCCGATTCCTTGCACGCTGTGCAACAACCACGTGAAGTTCGATCAGCTGCATCTGACCGCGCGGCAAATCGGCGCGGACAAAATCGCCACCGGCCACTACGCCCGCGTCCGCCACAATTCCGCAACCGGCCGCTACGAACTCCTCCGCGCAGTCGACGAAAGCAAGGATCAGTCCTACTTCCTGTTCGGGCTGACCCAGGAGCAGCTCGCGCACACCGAATTTCCTCTCGGCGAACTCACCAAGAGCGAAGTGCGCGAGATAGCGCGCCGCCTGGCCGTGCCCGTCGCTGAAAAGCCCGAAAGCCAGGAGATCTGCTTCGTGCCGCAGGGGAGCTACGTCCGGTTCATCGAAAACTACCTGCGGGAGCAGGGAAGCGCCCTGCCGGACGATCCCGGCGACATTGTTTCGACTTCCGGCGAACTCATCGGCCGCCACAACGGCCTGCACAACTACACGGTGGGCCAGCGCCGCGGCCTGGGCTTCGCCGCCGGGCGGCCGGTGTACGTCGTCGCGCTGGACCGCGCCGCCAATCGCGTGATCGTCGGGGAAGATGCCGAACTGCGGCGCGCCACGTGCGACGTGCGCGGCGTTAACTGGATTCCGTTTGCCATGCCCGATGCGCCCGTGCGCGCCAGCGTGCGCATCCGCAATCGCCACGAGCCCGCCGACGCGGAAATCACCGCGCTCGACGCCACCACCGCCCGCGTCACATTTCGCGAGCCCCAGCGCGCCGTCACCCCCGGCCAGGCCGCCGTCTTCTATTCCGGCGACCACGTCCTGGGCGGCGGCTGGATTTTGTAAATAGTTCGAGCCGCTATGGCCGGCGCGGTCTCGCGCACATAGAGCGCACCGCAGCCACACCAAGTGCTTCAGAGTGAAAAATCGAGCGGGGATTTCCGGGATGTGAAACAAACGCCGATTCCGGCGCCGGTTTCAGATGAACAGTTCTTCGTCCTGCGTGGTTTCCTCGGACTTCGGGCGCTTCTGGCCGCGGATGAAGTCGAGTCCGGCCTTCAAGCCCTTCAGCATCGCCGAAGCCTGCTGGATCGGCTCCCAGAGTTTGCGGCGGAAGGTCGAGCCGGCCTCTTCGATGACCTCGAGCGTGCCGGTGAGAATCTGGTCGGCGCGAATCACCTGGATGCGCAGGCGTTCGACCGCCTCGGTGAACAGACGGTCCACCTTCTGCGCTTGCGTGCGCGCCACGCGTGTGAGTTCCGCGGCGTCGCCCATGATGCTGGCGATGCGGTCCTCGGAATCGGCCAGAATATTGTTGATGCGGAGCAGGATCGGGTCGATCCGCGCCTGCAGATCGGAGGCGATGCCCATGAACTGGCGCATGGCCGCCCGCATTTGGATAAACATCGCCAGCAGAATCGCCATCTGCACCACGATGGCGATGGTGGCAACCACGATGAATGCTTCGATCCAGCCGGACATCGCGACTCCTATCAGAGCTTACGACGCCTTGGTTTCGCGCTTGTAAGCTTCCTTGCCTGCTTCCACGGCCGAGGAAACGGCTTCCTTCTGCCGCGACATCACTTCCTTGCTGCGTTCGAGCAGGTCCTCGGCGCGCTCGCGAAGTTCCCGCGCCTTCTTCTGCGCGAATTCGCGGCCTTCGTCGGCCTTGTTGGCCAGATACTCGCGCGTCTCTTCGCCGGACTTCGGCGCGAACAGAATGCCGACCAGTGCACCGATGCCCAACCCCACCAGGAAAATGCTGACTTTCGAGCCTGCGTTGTCGCTCATCTCGCACCTCCGTGCTCACGGGCGCCTCGCGCCCCGGACAGCCACAGGATACACCCGGCAGGGAAGGAAACGCTACCGGAACTCGCGGACGCGGTGCGCACACCCGCTAGACGGCGCTCGCCTCGGGCGTCTTCGCTTGCCGCAGGCCGTCGAAGACGCGCTGGGCTTGCGCGCGCGGCAGTTCCGCCGCCAGTTCCTCGACGCTGAGTTGCCGCAGCCGCGCGACGCTGCCGAATTTCCGCAACAGCTTTCGCGCCGTGCGCTCGCCGACGCCGACAATCTCCGTGAGCTCGCTGCGCAGGCGGCCTCGGGAGCGCCGCTGGCGGTCGAACGTGACGGCGAAGCGATGCGTCTCGTCGCGTATCTGCTGGATCAGGTGCAGCACGGGCGAGTGATGGTCGAGCGCGATGGGCTCCCGCTCGCGCCCCAGCACGCAGAGAATTTCTTCTTTCTTGGCGATGCTGGCCACCGGCTGGTTGATGATCTCGAGCTTATCGAGCGCCTGCGCCGCGGCGTGCAATTGTCCGACGCCGCCGTCGATGAGGATGAGGCTCGGCAGCGGCTTCTCTTCTTCCTGCAGGCGGCGATAGCGGCGCTCGACGGCCTCGCGCATGCTGGCGAAATCGTCGCGCAGCAGCCCTTGCGATTTCTCGGGCCCGTCGGGCATGGCCGCGCCGCGAATGATGAATTTCCGGTAGTCCGATTTCTTCATCTTGCCGTCTTCCCACACCACCATCGACGCCACGGTATCCGATCCCTGCAGGTGCGAAATGTCGAAGCACTCGATTCGTTTGGGAGGCTCCGGGAGCCCCAGCGCGGATTCCAGCGCTTCGGCGATGGCCTTCGATCCTGGGCGCAGCACGCGGAAGCGCTGCAGGAAGGAATGCTTGGCATTCCTCTCGACCAGTTCGAGGAAGTCGTGCTTTTGCCCGCGCTGCGGGTTGAAGATCTCCACCCGGTGGCCGGCCTTTTCCGTGAGGACCTCTTCGATCAACTCGCGGTCGTCGAAATCCATGGGCGTGTGGATGTAACGGGGCAGATAGGCCGCGTCGAGGTAGAGCTGCTTGAGCAACGAGGGCAGAAATTCCGCGGGCGCGAATTCTTCAAGTTCTTCCCAGTAGAAATCGCGCCGGTCCACCACACGCCCGCCGCGCAGGTGGAACAGGTTCACGGCCACCTGGGGCGGCTCGGCGTACCACGCCAGCACGTCGGTATCGTCTCCCTCGGCGGCGGCGATTTTCTGGCGCTCCTCCATTTCGCCGAGCGTGCGGAGCAGGTCGCGATACCCGGCGGCCTCCTCGTAACGCTCATCTTGGGAGGCGCGGTCCATGCGCTCCTTCAAGCTGCGCGCAAGGTCGCTGCGCCGGCCTTCGAGAAACAGCCGGACATCGCGGGCCGCTTCGGCGTAGCGGACGTCCGCCACCAGTCCCGCGCACGGCCCCAGGCAGCGGTGAATGTAATACTGCAGGCACGGCCGCGGGTGGCGCCGCGCGAGGTCCACCGTGCAGGAGGGCACCAGAAAATGCTTGTGGATCAGGTGGACGAGCCGGTAGGCGAGGCTGGCGGGAAAGTACGGGCCGAAATAAATGGAGCCGTCCTTCTTCAATCGGCGCGTGACGTAAATCCGCGGATGCTTCTCGAAGGCGGTGTAGCGGATGTAGGGATAGGTTTTGTCGTCGCGGAGCAGGACGTTGAACTTGGGGTGGTGCTGCTTGATCAGATTGTTTTCAAGCGCCAGCGCCTCTTTCTCGTTGTCCACGACGATAAATTCGAGATCGGCGATCTCGCGGACCAGCGAGCCGGTCTTGGCGTCCTGCCAGTGCGATTCGAGGAAGTACGATCTGACGCGCCCGCGCAACGACCGCGCCTTGCCGACGTAGAGGATTGTTCCCCCGGCGTCCTGGAACAGGTACACACCGGGCTGCGCGGGCAGCTGGGCGACTTTTTCGCGGAGTTCCATTTCCGGCGCGTTACAATAGGGGAGACATCGCCTTCGGGGAGGCAATCTCTCTCACCGAGGCTACTTTCATGATAGCAAAGGCCGTCTGAAGGCAGGTAGAAACACGATGACGCGAACGCTTTCTCTCGCCCTGGCGCTGGGTTTGCTTCTGGCGCGGCCGGCGTGGGCCGCACAGGCGCCGAAGCAAGACCAGAAGCAGGATTCCGGAGAGTCTTCCTCCCGTGCCAACTCGGATCGCCCGCAACCTGCCAACCAAGATCAGAAGCAGGACGCGGGCGAATCGTCCTCGCGCGCGAACCCGGATCATCCGCAACCCGCTGAGCCGGCCACGTTGCCCGCGAAGGATGCGCCCTCTCCGGAGGCCGCCGGCGCCGCGCATGATATTGAAGTCGCGGAATACTACCTGCGCAAGGGCGACGTGGATGCGGCCATCGGCCGCCTCCAGGACGCTATTCAGCTGCAACCCAAGCTGCCCCGGCCGTACCTTCTTCTCGCCCATGCCTGCGAGCGCAAGAAAGACAAAGCCGCCGCCGCGAAGTATTTTCAGGAATACCTGCGCGTGTCTCCCGATGCCCCGGACGCAAAGAAGATCGAAAAGAAAATCGACAAGCTGACGGCCCGCTAACCCTCGTTCTTCACGACGAACCCCACAGAATCACGAGCAGCCGCTGACCGATTGCGGATGCTGTTCCTTGCTCTCATCCCGTAGGGGCACGGCACGCCGCGCCCCGGACAGCAGTCGGGGCCGTGCCCGCATTCCCCACAGGCTTTACAGCAGGGGGAAGCGTTTGAGGAACTTCATGGCGCGGTGGTAATCCACGAAATGTTTTTCCTCGCGGCGAAATTCGGGGGAGTGGGATTCGCGGCGGCAGCGGGCGAAGCGGATGGGGTGCTTCTGGTGGAGCATCTCGTGGTAGAGCACGTAGGCGACGACGTATTCGGGAACCGACGGGCGGTCGAGTTGCCGGTTGAGGACGATTTGGCACAGCGCCGGGTCGAAGCATCCGAGCTGCGAGCGCCACGCGCGCGCGCTCCATCCCAGGCGCGGCCGGGCCAGCGCGCCCTCAAAGTAGCGCTGGTTCAGCAGCTCGAACAGAGGCGCCAGATCGTGATGCGCTCCGGCGGGGGCATGGGCCATGCGCCGCGCCCTCGTCTGGCGGAGCAGCAGAAGTTGCCGGCGCGTCGCGCGCGCGAAGGAAAACTGCCGGTAGGTCTCCACCAGGCCGCGGGGCGGGCGCTTCCGGTACAGCCGCGCGAGCAGCAGCGCGGCCGCCGCTTCCACCACGTCGCGGGGCGCGCGGCGGAGAACGTCGGAAAGCCGCACGTGCGCCGTATCCTGGCGGAGGCGGATGGTGTGCGTCAGGCCGGCGTAGGGATGATATTCGACGACGAAGTGCGGCGGGCGCCCCTCGCATCCCAGGCGCGTGTAGATGCGCTGAAAAATCCGCTCGCCGCCGGGGACGAGCCTGGTGCGAGACGCCGCGCGTTTCACGGCTTCCTCCGGACCGGCGGGGGCGGCATTTCCTTCTCGGCCTCGGCGGCATCGGCGAGCGCGTCCTTGGTGCCTTCGATGGCGTCCTCCAGCGTGTCGCGGTAGCTGTCGAGTTCCGGGCCGCTCTGATGATATTTTTCGAGCAGGTCGAGGAACTCCTGACCCTTGGTGCGCAGGAGCTTGAGGGCCTCGCGGATGTCCGCCTGTTTCTCGCGGGCCGTGGTGATCTGGTCGGCGCCGTCGTCCAGGCAGCCGATGTAGGCGTTGAGCAGGCCGTTGAGGATTTCCGCGCGGCGGCGCTGCGGCGTCGGGCGATGGATTTCATAGTCGAACTTCTTCAGCCGGTCGTCGGCGAACGAGACGTACAGCTGGATGCGCGCCGCCGGCGTATCTGCGTCGCGGATTTTGTCCGCCTCTTCCTCGCTGAGATAGTCCTTGTGCGGCGTAACGGCGGCGGAGGCCCGAGCGGCGGCGAGGCCCGCGAGCACGCAGGCGGCAAACACGGTGGCTTGAACGAGGCGGCGCATCTGGATCGTTAATCCTTCGTTCTTCCCGGCGAGTCGTCGACGGGCTGGCGCGGGAAGAGTTTGCTAATCAGGCGCCGGTTCAACTCGTCGAGGTCCTTGCGCACGGCGAGAAAAGGGGGCTGGTCGTCCGCGGGGAGACCCACGAGGATTTCGTTGAGGCGCCGGAGCGACTCCCGCAGCGAAATCTGCAACTGTTTGAAGCCCGCCGGATGCTTTTCGGCGTCGACGCCGGCGGTTTCCAGGCCCTTGGCGCACAGCTGCGCTTCGGCGCGGTACTGCGCAAGAATGGCGGCCGCTTCCGGCAGGTGTCCCGCGGCAATCTCCTTACGCGCGTCGCGGAATTGCGCTTCGCCCAGGCGGGGCATGAGTTTCGCCTTTTCGACCGCGCTGGTTTGCTGGTCGAAAAGAGAGCGGAGCTGCGCGGTGCGGTCTTGCGCCCGGGCGGAGCCGGACAGAAGTGACGCGGCGAGCGCCGCCAGGCAAAGGCCACGCGCGCAACGCAAGGCGCTACCTCTTCTTCCGGTTCTGCAGTTCAACGGTGAGGACCCGCACACGCGCGCTGGCTTCAAAATACATGTCGTTGTTCTCGTCCGTGTTCATCTGGAGAAATTTCCGGTAGGCCTCGAGCGCCTGGACCGGCTGTTCCAGTCTATCGTAACAGGCGGCGCGGATGAACCAGCGCCCCGCGGGAAGATCGCCATGAGTGGCGAGCGCATCGAGAGCCGCCAGCGCGGCGGCGTAGTTCTTGGCGCGGTATTCGGCGGTGACGAGGTCGTCGATCACGTCGACCGCGTTCGGGTCCAGCGCGCGCGCCGCGAGCAGCGACTCGATGGCCGCGGCGTAATCCCTCTGCAGAAGATACATGTGGCCCAGAAGCGCGGCCACGTCGGGGTCGCGCGGCGCAATGGCCGCGGCCTTTTGCAGCGGAGCCACGGCATCGGCGTAACGCTTTTGCTCGAAGAAGATGCGAGCGCGCAACTTCAGGGCGCGCAGACCCTCGGGCCCGGCCGTGGCGGCGCGATCCAGTCCGGCGAGCGCGTCATCGTATTTACCCAGGTCGACCAGCAGGGAAGCGCGCTCCACCTGCGCCGCCGCGTCGTCCGGCCGGGCGGCCAGGTAGAGGCCGAATTCCGACGCGGCGTCGGCGGTCTTCTTTTGGGCCAGCAGCGCGCGCGCCAGTCCGAGATGCGCCGGGGCGGCGTCGGCGGGACCGGGAGCCCTCGCCAGTAGATCGTGGAATTGCTGTTCGGCATCTGCCGCGCGGCCTGCAGCCAGCAAGGCGCGGCCGAGTGCGAGCCGAATCTCGACATTCTTGGCGTCGAGCTTTTCCGCCGCTTCGTACTGCTCGATGGCCGCCGGGAGATTTCCGCCGCGCTCGAGCGCCGTGCCCAGGAACAGCTTCGGGCGGGCCTGATCGGGGAGGAGCGTGGCGGCTTTTTGCAGTGGGTCAACCGCCGCGCCGGGATCGCTCGCCAGCAGCGTGAGTCCGAGATTCAGGTAGGCCGGAGCCATTTTCGGATCGAGCAAAATGGCTTTCCGATATTCGGCCTGCGCGTCGGCGGGACGCTGCAACGCGGTGTAGGCGTAGCCGAGATTGAAATGCACGGCGGCATCGTCCGGCTTCTGTTCGAGGTACTGCCGGTAATCCAGCGCGGCGGTGGCGTAATCGTTCTGGGTGACTGCATCTTGCGCGGCGGCGAGGAGCCGGTTGAGGGCATCGGCGGCGGGATCGGCGGTGGCGCGGTTTTTCGGGGCCTGGGCTGTCTGGGCGCAGGCGGAGTGAGCCGGGCCGAGCAGAACGCCCAGCGCGCCGAAGAGCAGCAGTCTCGAAACAAATTTCATGCCTCTCCTGCGACGCGGGCGCGTCAGGGGGTAGGCGCGCTCTCGCCGCGCGCCTTTTGCTTTGTGGAAACAGCACCGCCGTTGTCCCCGCCATTGCGGGCCTTGAGCGCGCGCGAGAGGAATTTGCCCGTGTGCGACTGGGAATTGCGCGCCAGCTGTTCAGGCGTCCCCGCGGCGATGATCTTCCCGCCGGCGTCGCCGCCTTCGGGGCCGAGGTCGATCACCCAGTCGGCCGATTTGATCACGTCGAGATTATGCTCGATGATCAGCACCGAAGCGCCGCCTTCGATCAGTTTCCGGAACGCCGTCAGCAGCTTCTGAATATCGTCGAAGTGCAGGCCGGTGGTCGGCTCGTCGAAGATATAGAGAATCCCGGAATTCTGCTGCCGGGTGAGATGCGCGGCGAGTTTCAGGCGTTGCGCCTCGCCTCCGGAAAGAGTGGTGCCGGATTGCCCGAGCCGCAGATAGCTGAGGCCGACTTCCTCCAGCACGCGCAGCCGCGAGGTGACCTTGGTGTAAGGAGCGAAGAATGCCAGAGCCTCGCGGACGGTCATCTGCAGGACGTCGTGGACATTCTTCTCCTTGTAGCTCAC
>JAIQGD010000070.1 GCA_020072765.1 Terriglobia bacterium | reverse complement strand
CAATGCCAGCAGCAATGCGTCCGAACCGGAAGCGCAACCCACGGCGAAGCGGGTACCGGAATACTCCGCCATCAGCCGTTCCAGTTCCTTGACGTCGTCCCCCATGATGAATTTCTGGGAATCCACCACTCGGACCATTTCGGCGATGATTTCATCCCGAATCGGCGCGTGCAGCGCCGCCAGATCCAAAAGGGGAACTTTGCGTTTTTGAAGAGTGGGACTCAATGATTCGCCTCCGGCGAGATGGGATTAACGGTCTGAGCTTGCTTAATATAACACTGCCCGCAGGCAGCGCAGGCGGCGCGTTCACCGCCCCCGAAATCGAGTTTAATTCCGCATGCGCACATCCAACCCTTTACGCGCCCGGGGTTTCCGTAGATGAGCGCGTAGTCGGGGACATCGCGCGTCACCACCGATCCGGCGCCTATAAAAGCGTAGCGGCCGATGGTGTGGCCGCAAACCACGGTGCAGTTGGCGCCCAGCGAGGCGCCCCGTTTCACCAGCGTGGTCTTATATTCGTCTTTACGTACGATGTGGCTCCGCGGGTTCACAACGTTGGTAAAAACCATGGAGGGGCCGCAGAAGACATCGTCCTCCAGAACACAGCCCGTGTAGACGGAAACGTTGTTCTGAATCTTCACGTTCGTGCCGATTCGCACGTCCGGCGCGACGTGCACGTTCTGGCCGAGGTTGCAGTTGGCACCGATCTTGCTTCCCTTCATGATGTGGGAGAAATGCCAGATTTTCGTGCCGGGTCCGATCTCGCAAGGCTCGTCCACGGCAGCCGAGGGATGCACGAAATATGCCGGCGCCGCCTTTGGCTCGAACGAAACAGGCTGTCCATGGTCCTTTATGGACTGATCCGCGGCATGCAGAACACGCAGAACGCGGAGGCCATTTTCACCGTCCGTTTGCGGTTGTCTCCGGTCGCGGAGGCACTCCAGAAAATGCAGGCACTCGACCCGGAGCGGTTCGGTTTTGTCCAACTCGACGGCTTCGCCCTCCGCCTTCCGCGCCACCGGAACACGGTTCACCCAATCAATGCGGTGGGGATACAGAACCAGCTTGTTTTGTGCGTTGGTGTCGTCGAAAACCGCCATCTTGCGATTGCCGACAATCACGAGCTTTTGTTCCTTGAAGGGGTGCAGCCAGCTTACGAAAATGTGCGCCTTCACGCCGCTCTTGAATCCGAGAATGGTCAGCGTCACATCCGAAATCGAGTGATTCAGGTAACTCGCGCCCTGGGCCGCCACGCTGGTGGGGGACTCGCCCAGCAAGTAGAGGATGGCGGAAATGTCGTGCGGTGCGAAACTCCAGAGAATGTCTTCTTCCGTGCGAAGCTTTCCCAAATTGAGGCGCGAAGAGCTGATGTATTCGATTCGGCCCAACTCACCGTCATCCAGCATACGGCGCAATTTAATGATCGCCGGATGGTAGTGGAGCAGGTGTCCAACCATGAGAATGCGGGAGTTCTTGCGAGCCAGCTCCACGAGCTCTGCGCCTTCGTGCACGTGTAACGCCAGGGGCTTCTCGACGAAAACATCCTTGCCCGAGAGAAGAGCCTTCTTGGCGAGATCGTAGTGCTGCGCCGCGGGAGCTGCGATGACGATTCCCCGCACTTCGGGATTCGACAGCAAGTCTTCGACTCGGTTCGTTGCCGGAACGCCGTATAGCCGCTGCATCTCCGCCAGGTTTGCGTCCGCAACATCGCAAACGCCGGCGAGCGCCCCAAGTTCATGAAAATTGCGCACGAGATTTCGGCCCCAGTAGCCACATCCAATCACACCCACACCTGGCAGTCCTGATCCACCCATGATTGCGCCTCCGTGTTGATTCACCTATGGAATGTCGTCCAACAACGATGCCCGAGCGAGGCAGGCTTGGCATCCAGTCTGCGACTCGCGCTTCCGCCGCTCAGTCACCAAAGCGGAAACCCCAAAAGTCCTAACCCCGTTGCTTATAGAAGCTGGCTATGCCCTGTACGACTCTCTCCTGCTGCGAATCGCTCAGTTCCGGATACACCGGAAGCGAAAGAACTTCCTCGCTCGCAGCCTCTGCCGCAGGCAACTGGCCGGCACGGTAGCCCAGATAGGAAAAGGCTGGCTGCAGATGCAGAGGAAGCGGATAGTAGATTTCCGTGGGAATACCCAGGCTGCGGAGATGCTCCCTCAGTGCGTCACGTTCGGTGCAGCGAATTGTGAATTGGTTGTAGACGTGAACAAGATCAGAACCAGCTGCGGCGGGGACGCGGACAGAGTGAGAAAGGTCCATCGCTTCGAAAAGACTACGGTAGTGATCGGCACGAATCTGCCGTTGCTGCGTCCAACGGTCCAAATGCCGGAGCTTGACGCGGAGGATGGCGGCTTGCAGAGCGTCCAGCCGGCTGTTGGTTCCCAGGATTTCGTGGTGGTATTTCTTTTTCGAACCGTGCACGCGAAGCATGCGGAGCTTTTCCGCCAGAGCCGCGTCTTCCGTTGTGAGCAGCCCGCCGTCGCCCGCCCCGCCAAGGTTCTTGGACGGGAAAAAGCTGAAGCACCCGAAAGTTCCCATCACGCCGGCATTTTCTCCCCGATAGCGGGCGCCGATGGCCTGCGCCGCGTCCTCGACGACGAACAGAGAATACTGTTTGGCGAGCGAAACAATGGAATCCATCTCGGCCGCCAGACCGAACAGATGCACGGGCATGATGCCGCGCGTACGCGGCGTGATGGCAGCTTCGATGGCGGCCGGCGAGATATTGAACGTCTCCGGCTCGACATCCACGAATACGGGCGTGGCGCCAGTCCGGGCGATGGATCCGCCCGTGGCGATGAACGTGAAGGGCGTCGTGATGATTTCGTCGCCCGGAACCACGCCTGCCGCCAGCAGCGCCAGAACCAGCGCGTCCGATCCCGAAGCACAAGAGACGGCGTGCCGCGCACCGATGTGCGCCGCGATCTCCTGCTCGAACTTTTCGACTTCCGCGCCCAGTATGAAATGCTGGGTCTCCATCACCCGCGCGATCGCCTCTGTGACTTCCTCGCGGATCGTGGCGTACTGGGCTTTCAGATCGAGGTAGTCAAACCTCGGAGGTGCCGCTTGGTGCAGATTCGGAGAAAGCGCTGCGTTCAGTTGTGCGTACATGGGATTCAATTGACCTCGATCGAGAATGTGTGCAGCGAAAGACTACGGAAGAGAGATTTCCGGATGACTAATGGAGCGTGCCAATTCTGTAACCAACACCGTAAACCGCGATGCCGTTGATCGTGCTCATCGCGATCTCATGCATGACCTTCAGGGTTTGTTTGCTTCCGCTGGTCGGCACGTAGAGGATGTCGTTGGGAGCGAGAATTACGTCCGTCGCCTGCCCCGCCAGAATCTTTCCGAGGTCCACGGGAATTTCCATCCGGGACCGGTCGCTGGTGGATTGGCGCACCACCAGCGCGTGATGAGTGGATGCGATGGAGGTGAAGCCCTCTGCGAGCGCCACAGCCTGGCCCACGGAGATTCCCTCCGACGGGCTCGGGAGCGTGAAACCGCCCGGTTTGATCACCGCGCCCACGACGTAAACGACCTGTGCCGCCGATACGCTTATAACGTCTCCGTTGCGAACCTCCATATCCTCGGAGACCCCTTCACCCATCATCATCCGGGCCACATCGAGAGCCTGTACGGAGCCAACGGCGGTGCCGGTTGCCTCGGCGCTGGCTCTGCCCCGGACGATCGTAACGGTATTGCCGCTGTTCGGCAGCGGGCCACCGGCTGCGGAGACGGCATCGAGCACCGTGCTCTTTTTCTGGAGACTATAGACCGCCGGCTTCGCGACGGCTCCGAGAACGGTCACGGTTCTGCCGTGATATTCGTCAATGAAGATGCTGACGTGTGGATCGCGCAACTGCTGGGCGTCCATGAACGCCTGGCGTATAGCCAGCGACAGCTGGGCCGGCGTTTTCCCCTCGGCTGCGACCGGCTGCGTCACTCCTGAAATCAGGATGGTGCCGGAATCGTTCACGCGGAACTTTCCCCCGAATTCCGGCGCGTCCGTCACCGTAACGGTGAAAACGTCGCCGGGGCCGAGCGTGTAATCCTGCGCTGACGCGGAGCTATTTTCGCCGCGAGGCCCTGCCAATACGCCGGGGGCGTGGAATGCCCACAAAATGGCCAATGCGCTCATGGCATGAAGCCAGGTCCGTCGCGGAAACTTCGCACGATTTGAATGTGAATGGTTTCTCATGATCCAATTCTCACGGAGTGAAGGCACTTGGGCCCTTGCCGGGCCGCTATGCGTGGGCCGCCTTGCTCTTCAACTTGTCACCGTCATCGGCTGCCGGCGGGAGAGATGGCGGCCGCATCGAGGGCCTTTCATCCCGATTGCTGATTTTCTTGCTGTAACCGTACGTAAAGTAGTGATAATCGGCGGAAGACAGATCAATGCCATTCAGGACGACTCCGGCGAGAGGCGCATTCACCTCTCTCAGGAGTTCCGTTGCCCTTTGCAGGCTTCTTCTCGTCGTGATGCCGCAGCGTCCGACGAGCACAACTTCGTCGGCAAGCCGCGATAGGGAGCGAGCGTCGGAGAAGCCGATCACCGGCGGCGAGTCGATCACCACATAGTCGAATTCCTTAATCAAGGTCGCGCAGAGGTTGTCGAGCCGGGCGGAAACCAGCACATCCGCCGGGCTCTCAACGGCTCCGCCGCTCGGCAGGATCCACAGATTCGGCGTCCCGGGCGCCGGGACCAGAGCATCTCTCATGTGTACCGTTCCGCTCACCACGTCCGACAATCCCGTGACCGCCTCGATCCCGAACGCCCGGGCTGCCGTCGGCCGCCTCAAGTCGGCCTCCAGCAAGCACGTGCGCCCCAACTGTGCCAGGACAACCGCGAAATTCGCCGCAACCGTGGTCTTGCCTTCCCCTTCCATCGAGGAGGAGATGAGAATCACTTCGGGATTGTTCGCCCGGGAAGAGAAGAGCACCGTACGAAGTTCCCTCAGGGCCTCGGCTTCCATGCTCGACGGCTTCATCAAACTCTGCTTGCCCAGAAGAGTTTCTGTCCGTGCATGGTCTCCGGAATGAAACAGCCTGCCAATCGCCTGGCTGGGTGAAGTGGCACGCAGCCCTTCGGTCTGGATCAAGGGTAAGAGAGCAAGGGAGTGCATGCCAATCCATGACCGTATGTCATCCGGAGTGCGTACGGTGTTATTCAGACTTTCCTTCATGAAGCAAACCAGCACGCCGAGAAAGCAGCTCACCAGCGCTCCGCTTGCGATCAACAACGGCCTGTTGGGAGAGGCCGGCCGTTGCACGTTCGCGGCCAGGTCAACCACATGGATGTTGCTGGCCTTCAGCCCGGCGTAAATCCCCGCCTCTTCCAGCCGCCCTTGCAGCGTGTTGTAGATCTCGGCGTCGGCCATCGCCTCATTTTTCAAAAGATGGTAGCCAACGAGCTGTGAGTTGACGTCGCCCATCTGCGCACGGAGCCTTTCACGGCTGCGCAGCATCAGCTTTTCTCTTTCTTGCGCGGCCGCGTAGGAAGTGCGGAGCCGCTCGGCGATGCGCCCGCGTTCCGCATCAATCTGTTTGGCGATTTCGCCGGTTTGTTCGTCCAGTTTTTTGACGTTCGCGCTCGCGTCGCCGTACACGGTTTTCGATTGCGCCAGCTGCGCGCGCAGGTCCGCATAGCGCATGAGCAGCGTCTGATACACCTGGTCATCACGCACGGCCGGCACGGAATCGGCCTGGCCGAGGTCAATCATCCGCACGAATGCCTCCGCTTCGATGCGGCTTGCCTGCGCGTCACTCAACTGGTGGTTCACTTCCGCCATCAACTGGGACATCGGCACATCCCGGTCGTCCAATTCCACCAGCCCGTGTTTCCTTTGATAGTCGGAAACGGCCTGGCTGGATGCCTCGAGCTTGTGCCGCAGGTGATCCAGCTGAGAGGAGAGCCATTCCGACGTCTGCATGGTTGTCGCGTATCGTTGCTTGTAGCCGTTGGCAATGAAGGCGGCCACAACCGCATTCGTTATTTGCTGGGCCTTTTGTGGATCATGGCTTGCATAACCGATCTCCACCAGCCGGGTGTTGCGGATGGTGTTCACGGAGAGGTTGCGCCGGAACCGATCCAGCGCGGCCGCCTCGGCCGGCGTCAGAGTCGCCAGAGCGAGCTGCTCCCGCAGATACGCATGGGAACCGGCAGCCATTCCGTCTGGAACTTCTGCCGCACTCTGCGGCTGCTTGGGCTCCGCGGATCGTCCGGCTGTGATCGCGGCATCCTTGTCCAAGTGCAATGCGCGGATGACGCTCATTGCCAGCGCGTCGCTCTTGAGGATTTGGACCTGTGTCTCCAGGTAGTCCTGGTAGTCGGCTTCGGCTGAAGACTCGATTTCCTGCAACGTTCGAATGCCGCTCGTCGGAGCCTCGATATCAACCCTGGCAATTGGCTGGTAAACGTCCTTTAGACACAATGCGGCGAGGATGACGATGCCGGTCATGGTGCCGGCCAGCGCCAGCGCGAATGTCCTGTTCTTTTTCAGGACCCGCATGGCCTGTTCCCAGGTGTACTCCGAATCCTGGGGAGTGAACTCCCGCAGATCGGCCGTTGGTGTGCCTGCAAGGCCCGCATTACGCAGGAGCGGACTCAGCCGGTCATTCTTCGGATCGCTCATTGATTGGCAGCCCGTTCTCTGTATTGCCGAGCCGGCGATTCTCCGTGGCTCTCCCTCACAGTCTTCGATCCAGGTGTGTCTGCAACGGCGCTTTCGCCATTTGCGGCGCCATCCATCTTTTCCACGTTGGCGGCATCAATCTCGATTGACACGGCCTTCCGAAGCAGCTCGACGGAAACCACCATGCGGTACTTGTTCTTCGGTTTCACGAAGATTCCGCGGATTCCCGCCAGCGGCCCGCTTCGGATCCTGACATGCTCCCCGCTTTTCAAATAGGGATGCGGCTCAAATTGTGTGTTGCTCTGCGCGATCATCCGCACGGCTTCGATTTCGTCATCGGGGATCGCACACGCATGCCCGGCATTCTCCACCAGGAAGAACACGCCGGGCGTGCTCAGAATCTCGACTTTGTTCTCCAAAGTGGACCTCAGAAACAAATAGCCGGGGAACAGCGGCAAGGAGAGCGCCTTTTTGCGGTCCTTCCACTGATGCACCGCGCGATAGAGCGGCAAGAAGACATCCATGCCTTTGCGCGTGAGAAGGTCGGCGGACTTCTTCTCATGCTGGTGCTTCGTATAGACCGCGTACCAGCGTGGATCTTCTTGCCTTCTGTCCGGGTTGGGAGTCATGGCATGCATACAGACAAAGCTTCGCCCTCTGGCTTACATCACTTTGGATATGAACGGGACTAAATCGCCGCGAAATGGAGCGCAGGCAAGTTGCGCCACGATGCCTTGTCGGTCCCCCAGGCCCAGCCGAATGAATCGGCCGGTCCTTCGTGCGATTCGCGACGACAATAATGATCAATTGTTGTCGAATGATGACAACCGAATAAAAACTCTGCCCGCGACTGGCAGCCGCCGCCGGCAAGTCTCCCCTCCCACGGCTCGTCCGCATCCAATGATTTGTTACGCTTCTGAGATGTTGTCCGGCGCCCACATCGTCTCGGATCGCGTTTTCTTCGTCGCTCGCTTTTAATCCTGCTGAAACATGTTCTTTGCAGTTTGCCTCTATGATCTGCGGGACGTTAGATCGGTGGCAGGGAATGGCCGTTTGGTCGTTGTGCTGAAGTTTCGCGTTCGTCCGATAGCGAACGATAGGCTCGCCCTTCTGCTGTTGATTGTCCTGGAAAGGCCGTGGCGTGCTCGGATCTTGCGCTAGAATGCCGGAAGAAACCGGTGCCAACAGTGGCACCCTGGCTCCGGCAAAACCCACATTCGTTTCCAGCCTGGCCAACATTATAAGTGGACAAATTGCCTGTGCACTGGTCGCCCTGTTGACCGAGGTTACCTATGCGCGCTTTCTTGGGCCTGCTCTTCGCGGATTGATCAGCCTTTGTCTCATGTCCGTTGGTTTTGGCACCCTGATTGGAGGGCTTGGCGGCGAGGGTTCCATTGTCTTCTGGAGTTCCAGGAAGAATCACGCCGATTCGTTCTGGCTTCCCGCCGTGGTGTTATGGGGCATGCTTGGCGCCCTCCTTGCGTCCGCGCTGTGGGTTCTTGCGTACTGGGGGCTTCGACTCCCCTTTCTTCGCGGCATCTCGCCTGCTTCTGCTGGTCTGGTGCTCGCCAATCTTCCTGCGGCCATCTTGTTTTCCTACGCGATGGCTCTCCTTACCGGCGCGGAAGAATTCCGCATGCGCTCGGGGATTGCCTTGTTGCGCCAGGTCGTGGGATTCCTTGGTTATCTGCTCTTCCTGCTGTTCGCGGGGCGATCGGCGGAAGCGGCCCTGTGGGGGTACCTCATTGGCCTTCTCACTGCGGGCTTGGCCGTAATTGTGCTCGAGCGAAGAAAACTCCGGGGTTTTTGGAGGATTGGCGCCGCTTCGCACAACTTGAAGCCGACACTCCTGTACGGACTGCGCGGTCATGTGGGAAATCTGGCGACGTTTTTCACCTACCGGCTGGACGTCTTCGTCGTGAACTATTTTCTGCCAACTGCTCAGCTCGGCTTCTATGCGCTTGGCGTGGTCATCTCCGAGAGCCTCTGGCAGATCCCTCAAGCCGCCGCCTCGGCGCTTTTTCCCCGCACGGCGCGCACACAAGAGAGAGACGCTCAAGAGGCATCCCGATTCACCTGTTTCGTTCTGCGCCAGGTGCTTCTCATCGCTTGTTTCTGCGGGCTCCTCCTGGCCGCCTTATCTCCCTTTGCGATTCCGCTGATCTTTGGCGCTCGTTTCAAATCCAGCGTGTCCGTACTCCTGTGGATTCTTCCGGGCACGATCGCCCTGTCTTTGGGCAAGGTCGCTTGTTCCGACCTCGCGGGCCGTGGCAAGAACGGTTACAGCTCCGTCTTCGCTCTGATCTGTTTTGCAATCACCATAGGCCTTGATTGGTTCTTGATTCCGCGCATGGGCATTCTCGGAGCCGCACTGGCGTCTTCGGTGGCCTACTTTGTGGATGCGGTACTGATTCTTACCGCCTTGCGTTACGAACTCCGGGTCACCTGGAAGGACTTGCTCGTTCCCACGGCTGAGGAATTCGTTTCTTACCGCAGCGCCTGGAATCGTGTCACAGCTTCCGTGCGGTCTTCGATCCCCCGTAAGACCGAGCTCCCTGCCGGTCTTTTCTCCTTGAGAGGCGAATAGATAGAAATGATCAGGGCGGGCAGCGTTCAGTTTCTTTCATCCAGCCTCCCAGATGCTCGGCCGCGGTTCGTTTCGCGCTTGGCGCAGTCCTCCCTGATTGCCATGGTTTGTCTCTCCGTCACGGCGCCCGTGATTACCGTGTCGAGCGCACTGCCCTGGTTTAGAATCGAACAGCTTGCTCTTCCCGCGATTGTCCTTTCTTATCTCTGGTTGCTGCTGGTCGGAGAGGCGCGTCCGGTCCGGCCCAATTGGATGTTCCTCATCGGCGTCGTGTACGCGATTTGCGTTTCCGTTTCTCTGCTGTACGGCTGGGTGTTTCTCGGACACACGGTCATCGTTCGCGACCTTTACGAGATTCCCAAGGTGTTTTTCCCTGTCGTATTTTTCATGCTGGGTCTCGAAACCGATTTGACAGAGTCGTCTCTCCGCAAGCTTCTCGGTTACTTCTCGCTCGCCATGATCTTGGTCTGCCTCTATGCCTGGGCGCAGTGGATGGACATAGGTGTTTCCCACACGCTTGCCAATTTTTACTCGGGCGGGGCGCACGACGAGGGCTCTCTCTCTCACTATCGCCGCGTCTATTCCACGATGGGCAACCCCAACGTGCTCGGTCAGTTGATGACCTGGGCGATTGCGGGCTTCACTCTTGCGGCGCTGCTGGGGGTCGGCAATCGCCTGCTCAATCTCGTCATGACTTTGGCGTGCCTGGTCACGCTGGCGATGACCGGCTCGCGCTACGGCTTGCTCGATACCGGTGCGGCCCTCGGCTTGCTCATCCTTCTGCCTTCCATTTTTCGCGGACGCCGCAGGGCTTCTCTGGCACTCTTGCTTGTCCTTCTGCCGCTATTTGCCGGCGTCGTGCTCTTCGTGGCCAAGAGCAACCGCGCCACTGGGGACCGGTTGCAGACACTCCGTAATCCGCTGACCACGGATTCGCTGAGCGATCGCGTCAACGACCTTTGGCGCGACGCGGGCGAGGAATTCATCGAATCCCCTTTTCTGGGGCACGGTCCCGCCAAGACAATCTTCTCCGGCATCTTTACGGACTCTGAATATCTGGATGTCTTGAAGGAATTTGGCGGGATCGGTTTTCTCGTCTATCTTGCCTACTACGTGTATCCCGCAAGGGTTTTATGGAAGGGGCTCCGGCGAACTGCGAAGAGCGAGCCGGAACTCGAATCGCGCATTCCTGCGACCTTCTGGGCGTTGCATCTAAGCTTCATCATGACGATTACCGCACTCATCATGAATATCGGCATGTCAAGCTTCTACAATTTGCCCCTGCAGGGTTTTCTTTGGATGTGGATGGGCATCGGCGCCGCCGCTGCCCGCTCCCTGGCCCGCGTCGACCGCGCAGCCTGCTAGCCCGTCATTGCGATTCGGTTTTGAGCACGAACGCTCATTCCCGATCGTGTTACGGAGAGCTGTGCAATCGCTTCCAGCATCCTCAACGCAGCGTAAAGCTCACCTGCACTTGCATCGCAAGGGATATGGGTTCGCCGTTCAAGGACGTCGGCTCGTACTTCCACTGCGCGACAGCTTCCAGGGCAGGGCCAACCAATAACCCCGGGCCTGAAACGACGCTCTCCTTGACGACGTTGCCGTTTTCGTCGATTACTGCATCAACGACCACGATCCCTTCCGTCCGGGCCCGCTTCGCAATGATCGGGTACTTGGGTTCCACGTAAAGGATTTGTCGCGGCGGTTTCAAGTTGCCGCCGAGACGGTACACTGTCTTCTTCACGGCATGCGTAGGAGCCACGGGACTCGGTACAGAGATTCCCGTTCCTCCCAGGAGACCTCCCAGTGCCCCGTCCGTCTCACCCCCCGGGATCCCATCGGCCACACCTGCCGCGGCAATGTCGGGGGCTTCGGCCTTGACCATCATGGTTCTCGCCGGAATCGCGGCCGGTGCCATAAAGTGGGTCGGCACAATCGCGCGAGGCACATTCTTGAGCACCTTCATTGCGGGGGGAGCTGGCACCGGCGCTGCGGGTGGGCGCGGGACGATGAAGGTGGCTTGAAACGCGTGCCGATCGATCACTTGCGTGAACAGGAGAGGTGCGACCACGACGACAGCCACGACGGCAACGTGAACCAGCAAAGAAACGGCCCATTCCCGCGGGTTCCGATGCTCTTGCCCCGCCGACATGTCCAGCAAGCCGCGCAGAACGATCTCGTCCGCCTCCTCGCGCGTTGGCCGCCGCAGTCTCTGATCCGACGGCGGGATATCGCCCCAATATCCGGATGCCAGGCTGCGCCTCCTCGATTCACGGGGAACGTCGGGGCCTTCTCTTAGTTCCTCCACAGGAATTGGATAAGCTTGGGGCAGGCTAGTTTCGGCAACCCCTTCTCCAACCGGCTCAACGCTCATGCGATTGCCCTCTTCTTCTCCTCGCGGGGACGAAAACGACCGCTTGATTCCATTCTTGTGGGACAGCGGCCCTGGAACGGAATCGTGGCGGAGCACAGCACTCCGCGACCGATTTCGTCGACCGTCTTGATACAGAGGAAATTTGACTGACCAGTACTAGGCCACCGTTAACCGCTTGTTAAAAGTCGGCGAGTGCGATCACTTCCGGTTTTCGCAGCGCTGGCTTCGCTCCCTGCCCAGCTTCGCCCTTCCAGCGATAGAACGGCGTTGGAGCAAAGCCGTACGGGCCGGCACGTCCACACGAGGGAGCACTACAGAGGCAACCTTTTGACGCACTGAGAGTAGAATAGTGCCATCGCGAGCGGCTCCGCATGAAAGATCCAGGGATACGCTGTTCATTGCAGGCCGCGTCGGTTGCTTGTCGCGGCGACAGTAAAGGCGGGCCTCGGAGGCGGCAATTCCTTTGCACGGACATTTTCGGATCCTTTTTCTCTATGATGTAGCCGAGGGTATCGGCTTAGACGCACTCCGGCCCCTGCTCGAAGCTAGAGGCGGGGAGCCTCGGCCCAGTCTCGTCCACCCGATTCCGCATTATTTGCGGTTTGAAAGACCGCCCGTCATCCAACCTGTCGAGCCGATGGTTTTGGAGACGGGTGAGCGCATCGAGGTAAGGACGAAATACTATGACTATGGTGTGGTGAGCATCGAACTGGAAGTGCCGTTTGAGTGCGATTGGGATTCTTTGGTTTTGCAGTCCAGCCGCTGGATCGGCGCCGCGGAACTGGGGACTCGGGCGAACGAGCTGCTTCCCATTGCGTTGAACCGCGCCAGCCCCGCCCTAATCAGACCTTACCAGCCTTGGCTAAGAGAGGACTACTTCATCGTCCACCTTCGCGAAATCGTCGGGGAAGATGGCAAGACGCTGGCCGCTGGGGAGCTCCTGGCATCCCACGCCCGGGAAATCGCCCAACTCGTCCGCGGCGAGTCGGGATCTTTGTCCGACGCGGAACGCCAGGAAGTCTTGCAGTCGAGCATCTCGTATTCTCGAACAGATCTTCTGGTCGTGGGCTGGACCGGTGCTTTGGTCTACGGCAGCAGAGAGGAAGCAGCGACGACCATCCATCTGCTCGAATATGCCAATACTCAGCTACTGGAATTTCGCCATTACGACAGCTTGCTCACCCAGCTTCTCGCCGGCGTCTATCGCTCGTTGGAACATAAAAGTGGTGTGATGGCCACTTGGCGTCTCTCCCGCGAGGCGGCCCGTCTCAACACGATTCGCTTGGATGTGATGGAATTGACCGAGAAGGTCGACAATGCGATCAAGTTCTTGAGCGATATGTTCTATGCGCGTCTGTACGGTTTGGCCGCCGCCAAAGTCGGCGTGCCAGACTACCGGAGATTGGTAGAACAGAAGCTGCGCACGGCTGGCGAACTGTACAGGTTCATGGTGGACCAGTTCAACCAAACCCGTAGCTTTGTCCTGGAATTATCCGTGGTGATCATTCTAATCGTCGATCTGTTCTTTTTGCTTCGCGGCAAGTAACTGATCGGCGGGAATTTTCAGAGCGGCGACGATACCCGGGAATGGGCACACCCGAACCGAGAAATTGGGGGACGCCGCGGTGAAACCATTTCCACCCGGCGTGTTATGCGCTAGCCGCTCGCGCGCTCAAGATTCGGGACCGCGGTGTTCCGTCGAAACTTCGAATATCACCGATTGCGTATATGCTTTCACATTCGCACAGCCGGCAGCGAGACGTAAATACCTGTGGCGCGTTCGTCTGGTTGGATTCGAGCGCGTCCTGTATACGAACCACTGTTGGCGACACCGGTATCGGCGTGTTGCACCGCTTGCAGAGCACTCCCCGGTAATTCTTAATGAGATCTCCAGCCATATGAGCCTCGCGCGGACTTCCCAAGAATGGCCGCATTCTACTACCCAGAAAGGCCAGTAGTCTAGTCGGCGCCGGGCCTCCCGAGACTCACCTGACGCAGGTCAATGGAAGCAGAAGGAGAATGAGGTCATAGAGTTCTGCGAGGGGGCACCGCCAACAATTCGTTTCCGCCCCCTCTCAGTTGCCGAGACGCCTGAAGCAGTAAAGGAGCTTTGTCTCTCTTACAGGGCCGTTTTGAACCAGCAAGAGGTTCAGCCTCTAGTGGCCGTCGCGGCGTTGGTCTTCGACTTCCTCTGTATCCATCCGTTCCGGGATGGCAATGGTCGCATATCGCGTTTACTGACGCTTCTCGGACTTTTTACCGGCACGGGTTCGAGGTCGGACGTTTTATCAACTTGGAGCGATTGGTCGAGGAGTCCCACGATGATTATTATGAGGCCCTTCGCAAAAGCTCCGAAGGCTGGCATGAAGGACAGCACGATCTGATTCCCTGGCTGAATTACTTCCTTGGCGTGCTCTGGCGCGCGTACCGCGAATTTGAGCAGCGTGCGGGGGAAGTGAAATCTCCGCGCGGCGCCAAGACAGTCCTGGTCGAAGTTGCCATTGATGCTTGTCCGGGTGACTTCACACTCACGCAATTGGAACACCCTGTCCGGGGGTGAGCCGCGATATGGTCCGCCGGATCCTCCGGCAACTCAAGAAAAAGGGCCGCGTGAGCTGTCTAGGTCGCGGCCGCTCAGCAAGTTGGAGAGGAAAGGGTACTACCCTCAAGAAAGGGTAATAAAGAGCGTAATGTCTCTTTTAATTGGGGTGTAGAGCGCCTGCTGAAAAAGCAGGCGCATCGTCTTGGCTCTATCCCAATTAGAATCAATGCCGAATGTATCTCGCAACCCGCATGTCTCGCAATTGGGCACAAAGTCCGCTCGTTCAGGAAACAATACAAGAAAGATTGAAAATGAACGCCTTATTTTGACACAGGCCGTCAGAGAAAAATGGGGTTTTGACACAGTTTTGTCACAGCGAAGAGCGAACGGAGATGCACGGTGGACGAAAGTGTTTTAGACTAATGAAGTTGCAACCATGGGCGTGTAGCTCAGCTGGGAGAGCACCTGCTTTGCAAGCAGGGGGTCGCCGGTTCGATCCCGGCCACGTCCACCAAAGTTTTCAACAACGTAGCGTAGGCTGGCATCAGTTCACCTGCTCCAATGTAGTGACTTCTGTAGGTACCCCGTGACTTTGTTTGGCTATCGCCGCGTTGATGATTCCCTCGGCGCGGAACTTCTCAAACTTCTCGATGGTTACCCGCTTCTGCTCGGCTGCTGGATGAACGTATCGCATCGTCATCAGAATGCTCGCATGTCCCAATAGGGCGCTGAGCGTCAGCAAGTCCGCGCCAGAGGCCACTGCCCGGGTGGCGAATGTATGGCGGAGATCGTACAGTCGGAAGTGCCCCTTGATCTTGGCGCGCAGGACCGCAGCACGGTGTGCCTTCTTAACGCTGCCGATCGGTGTTTGGCAATTGTGCGGCGACGGGAATACGAATGGCGTCCCCAGTTCTGACGCTCGTTTTACACGGCGCTTGAGCAATGCGATCAAATCGTCTGTTAATGGAACGGTTCGGCGAGCAGCCTTCGTCTTGCCGAATGGATTGCTGTGCATCGCGTTCTAGCAGGAGATGGGGTCTGGGGAAGAGGACGGTGATTGAGTCCCCCTTCGCGGGCAGCTCTGTAGAAGCCTTCATGTCGCTCTGAAAAAACTCCATGTAGACAGTTTCATCCACGGATTGGCTGGGAAGCGACATGCGTGAGTGCAAGAGAAGGGAGGCTAGCGGCAACGATGTCCCGCTGAGGAATGGCGCAGGCTAGAGCCCCGAGAGCCAACACCACAGGAAAGCAAACGATGACGTAGCGCGGCTCGACGGTTTGCAACTGCGTCAGGAGAGCCGTGCGGATGACGACGAATGCAATCAGCAATGCCAACGCTGGATGGCTGCGGCAGCGCCATGCGCCCACGAATGCCAGACCCAGATAAATGCAGTTCAAGATTGCGAACCCGAGCGTCACGCCGAAATCCACTCGATTGCCTCGCCATTTGTCGCCTGGCGGCCAGAGCTTCCCCGAGTAGGGGAGCAATTCGATCCGCGGTGTAAACCAGATCATCCACGCTCGAGACACGGGAATGAAGAGATAGGTGCGCATCGGCCGCCGCGCCGTCCGCTCACGTGCCAGGAGCGCAAATTCGTGATCAAGTACAGGCGTCATTTTCAAGTCGCTGTTGTAGCGGCTCAACAATGCTTCTACGCGCACGCGTTCCGCCGCGGAATCGAAAGCTGAGACAGGCAGCGTTTCGATCGGGATCGGTGCCTTCCCCAACTTCCACGGCGCAAGATACGCGTCCCCAAAATGCACCATCCACGTCCGAGTCCATGCGTAGAAGCCGCGCGGAATGAAGTCCCCTTGTCTCTCTGCATAACGTGGGGACAGGAATTCGGCTCGACCCAGCGTCCGCGCGTTTCGCACGGCCCAGGGCGTCAACGGCAGAAGTAAACCGACAGCAATCCACGAGACCGCCAGAGCCAGCTTCGGCCAATTGGCGGGGTGACGCCAGCGGCCACAAAGAACCAGCCCTACCGCAAGCAGCAAGAGGGGCGCCTCAGGACGGACCAAAGTTCCCACGCCGACGAGCACTCCACCCAGCAGAAACCAGCCGGTGGCGGAAAGAAGCGATCTCCTGTCAAACGATCGGAGAGGGAGATTCATCGAGGGGTGCCCAAGGACACAGACAAAAACCAGGAGTGCCAGGGCCGTCAGGAATGTGGCGAGAACCTCGGTGAGCACGACGGCGCTGTAGTTTGCGGTGAAGGGACAAAGCGCGGCAATCCAAAGGGCGGCGTTTGCCACAATCGTTCGCCGGGAAGCGGGCGACAGGCGTGCCGCGATCAA
>JAIQGD010000069.1 GCA_020072765.1 Terriglobia bacterium | reverse complement strand
GCGGCAGCTCCGCGTCGATCGCTTCGAGAATCGCGTCGGCGGCAAACGGCGGCGGCACGAAAATCACCGACGCATTGGCGCGGGTCTCCCGCACCGCTTGCTCCACCGTGTCGAACACCGGCACGCCCGCGCACTTCGTCCCGCCCTTTCCGGGCGTCACGCCCGCCACGACCTTCGTCCCGTAGTCGCGCATCTGCTGCGCGTGGAAACTGCCCTCGCGCCCGGTAATACCCTGCACGAGCAGCCGCGTGCTCTTATCGACGAGGATGCTCATCGCTTACCCCGTGCCAGCGCCACGGCCTTCTCCGCTCCGTCTTTCATTCCGTCTGCCACCGTGAAGTTGAGCCCCGACGTGCGCAGAATTTCCTGGCCTTGCTCGACGTTGGTGCCCGCCATCCGCACCACCACCGGCACTTTCAGCTTCAGCTCCTTCGCCGCGTTCACGATGCCGCTGGCCACCACGTCGCACCGCAAAATGCCGGCGAAGATGTTGACGTACACCGCCTTCACATTCGGATCGCTCACCAGGATCCGGAACGCATTCTTCACCTGCTCTTCCGAGGCTCCGCCGCCCACGTCGAGGAAATTCGCCGGGTTTCCGCCGCTCAGCTTGATGATGTCCATCGTGCCCATGGCCAGGCCCGCGCCGTTGACCATGCAGCCGACCGTGCCATCGAGCTGGATGTAGTTCAGCTTGTATTTCGAGGCTTCCACTTCCAGCGGCGCCTCTTCGTCGAGGTCGCGCAGTTCCCGCAGGTCGGGATGGCGGAACAGCGCGTTGTCGTCGAAGTTCACCTTGGCGTCGAGCGCCACCAGCCGGCCGTCGCCGGTCACAATCCACGGATTGATCTCGACGAGCGAAGCGTCCGTTTCCAGAAACGCGCGATATAGCGACGCCAGGAACGGCGCGGCCGCATGCGCCTGCTCCGCCGTAAGCCCCAGGCCGAAAGCGATCTTCCGCGCGTGATAGGGCTGCAGCCCCGTTGCCGGATGAATCGTCTCGCGCAGAATCGCTTCCGGATTGTTGTGCGCGACTTCCTCGATCTCCATGCCGCCCGACGCGCTGGCCATGAACACCGGCGCGCCGCACGCGCGGTCCACCAGCACGCTCAGGTACAACTCGCGCCGGATGTCGAGTCCTTCTTCGACCAGAAGCCGCCGCACCACGCGCCCTTCCGGGCCGGTCTGCGGCGTCACCAGCGTCATCCCCAGCATGTTTTCCGCCAGCGCGGCCGCTTCCGCGGGAGACTTCGCCAGTTTCACGCCGCCCGCTTTGCCCCGCCCGCCGGCGTGGATCTGCGCCTTCACCACCACCACGGGAGTCCCGAGGCGCTCGGCGGCGGCGCGCGCTTCCTCTGCGTTGAAGGCCACCTGGCCGCGCGGCACGGGCACGCCGAACTTCGCCAGGATGGCTTTGGCCTGATATTCGTGGATTTTCATTCGGGTTTCATCGCCGGGTCCGCACCCGGCCGGAGTAGTGCTAAAATCGATCTGTTAGCAAAAGCAATGTAGTGTACTTGGAACGCGCGGGCCGGGCAAGACGGAGATGCAACACGAAAAACACTCCGCGCGCGAAGGGCGCGACGCAACGACCATGATCCACGAAGCCCTGGAAAAGATCGTCTCCGAAGAAGACCTTTCGCGCGTGGAAGCCGAAGCGGCCATGGAGGAGATTCTCTCCGGCCGCGCCAGCGACGCCCAGATCGCCGCCCTGCTCACCGGCTTGCGCATGAAGGGCGAGACGGTGGACGAACTCGTCGGCTTCGCCACCGCCATGCGCCGCCACGCGCCCCCGATCTTCTCCGGCCATTCCCGCATCGCCGAGGAAGCCCTGGTGGACACCTGCGGAACCGGCGGCGACGCCTCCGGCACGTTCAACGTCTCGACCGCGGCGGCCTTTGTGGTGGCGGGCGCCGGCGTGCGCGTGGCCAAGCACGGCAACCGCTCTATCAGCTCGCGCTGCGGCTCGGCCGACGTGCTCGAACAGCTCGGCGTGCGCATCGATTTGCCGCCCGAGCGCATCGCCCAAGCCATCGAGGAAATCGGCATCGGATTTCTCTTCGCGCCTTCCCTGCACACGGCCACGCGCCACGCCATGCCTGCGCGGCGCGCCCTGCGCATGCGCACCGTCTTCAATCTCCTCGGCCCGCTCACCAATCCCGCGGGAGCCTCCGCGCAGGTCGTGGGCGTGTACAGCGCGAGCCTGACGGAATTGGTGGCGCGGGCGCTGGGCGAGCTGGGCGTGCGCCGCGCCTTCGTGGTCCACGGCGCCGACGGCCTGGACGAAATTTCCATCTCCGGCGAAACCTACATCGCCGAACTCCGCGACACCGTCGTCCGCAGCTTCACGGTCACGCCCGAGGATTTCGGCCTGCACCGCGCGCCGCTGGAGGCCATTCACGGCGGCGATGCCAAGCGCAATGCCGAAATCATCGAGAAGATTCTGGCTCGCTCGGCCTCGCACCGCGACCACGGCCCCCGCCGCGAAATCGTGCTCGCCAATGCCTCTGCCGCGCTCGTCGCCGCCGGACGCGCCGAGGACTTCCTCGCCGGCGTGCGCCTGGCCGCGCACTCCATCGATTCCGGCGCCGCCCGCGACAAGCTCGATGCCCTCGTCGCCTTCACCCAATCCGAAAAAGGCCACGGCCACGCCGCGTCGTAGCCGACCCTCTTCCAATTTCTTACGGCTCAGCTAGTAAGCCCGTAGGGGCGCTGCTTGCTGCGCCCTTTTTCGGACCACGTCGCTCCTCGGACTTCGCTTCGCGTTCTCTACGCCCAGCGTACAGATGGTGCTTGACGCGGCGATCGGGGCGACCAACAATCTTCATGCACCCAGCCGAGTCGGGAGTTCCTGCGTGGCTCAATTCTCGCACACGAAGATTTCATGCTACGTGCAATGCCCCAGGAAATATCAGTTTCGCTACGTCGAACGTATCGAACCGCCCAGCCGCTCAATCGAACTACACCTCGGAAACGTAGTTCACCTAGCCCTCCAAAAACTATACGCGGATTTGCAAAACGCGGCCCCAATGTCGGAGAGTGAACTCCTGCAATTCTACGACGCCCAGTGGAGTGCCAGCTTCACTTCCGCCATTCGCATCGTTAGGGCTCGCACGACTGAACGGGATTATTTCGACAGCGGCCGACAAATGATCTCGGCCTACTACCGGCGCTTCCACCCCTTCAATCAATCCGCGACAATCGGATTGGAGATGAGGCTCTTGTTTCCGCTGGCGGAATTGGACACTTTTGAAGCTAAGGTCGATCGAATCTCGCAATCAGGCGAAAACGACTACGAAATCCACGACTACAAGACTTCGCGCCGCGTTCCTTCGCCGAGTCAAATCCAGAGCGACACTCAGCTTGCACTCTATGAAGTTGCACTTCGCCATCGGTGGCCTGATGCCAAGCAGGTTTCTTTGGTATGGCACTATCTGGCTCACGGAAAGGAGGTCCGGGACAAGCGGACCGGCCGGCAACTCGAGACTATCCTGCAACGCACGCGCCAGCTAAGTCGAAACATCGAAGAGGCTCGGTCATTCCCGACTCGGACAACTCCACTCTGTGACTGGTGTGAGTACCGCAGCATCTGCCCTGCGGTCCGCAGCTAGCCCGCATTTCTCACAAGCATTATCGAGAGATTCGTTTACTGCATCCACGCGTGGTTTCTCGCCGAATTTCGCTCCCCAACGGCCGCAACACCATGCGGCCTTCCGATCAACCCGTAGGGGCGCGGCACCGCCGTGCCCGCCCTGCTGCGGCGACGCTTCTGTTGCGATTCTTGGCTCCCGCCTTCACCTCGCTTCAGCCTGTTCGGAATCGTGGTAAGAAATTCGGGCTATTTCGTCCCTGTACAAATATGGGACACAGCTCCGTAGCCAGCAAGCCAGCGGGGAGCCGGAGGGGGGCCACGAGACGCCCAGCCCCAAAACCGGCGGATGAATAGACAACCTTTCCGCGGTTACCGTCCTGCGATTTGTCGGCTCCTCGTTAAGCCGGATCGGGCGATTCTTACTTGGCGGGTGAAGAGATGGCAGGTTCAATCAGGGCGAACAGGCGTTTCAGTCGACTACACGGACAGGAAATTTTCCAGCAGCTGGAAGCCGACTTCGGTGAGCACCGACTCGGGATGGAACTGCACGCCTTCGACCTTCATCTCGCGGTGGCGCAGGCCCATGATGATGCCGTCGGAGGTCTCGGCGGAGATTTCCAGCACGGGCGGCAGCGACTTCCGCTCGACGATCAGCGAATGGTAGCGCGTGGCCCGGAAATTCTGCGGCAGCCCGCGGAAAATCGTCCGGCCGTCATGGTGAATCTCGCTGGTCTTTCCATGCATGATCACCGGAGCGCGAATCACGCGCCCGCCAAACGCCGCGCCGATCGACTGATGTCCCAGGCAGACCCCCAGGATGGGAATCTCGCCCGCGAAACGCTGGATCACCGGGACGCTGATGCCCGCCTCCTTGGGCGTGCACGGCCCCGGCGAAATCACGATGCGTTCGGGCCGCATCCGCTCGATCTCCTCCAGCGTGATCTGATCGTTGCGGCGCACCTCGAGCTTCTGCCCCATCTGGCCGAGATACTGCGCCAGGTTGTAGGTGAACGAATCGTAGTTGTCGACCAGCAGAATCATGATCCGCTTTCAGAATAGCGCAGATTGTTACTCGCCGCGACTCCCGCCGCGGTGCGCGATTTCCAGCGCCTTCACCAGCGCGCGCGCCTTGTTCACCGTTTCCTGATACTCGCGCGCCGGCACCGAATCGGCCACGATGCCGCCGCCGGCCTGGATGTAGGCCCGGCCGCCCTTGGCCACCAGCGTGCGCAGCCCGATGCAGGAATCGAGATTGCCGGAGAAGTCCAGGTACAGGATGGCCCCCGCATAGATCCCGCGCCGCGTGGGCTCGAGTTCGTCGATGATCTCCATGGCGCGGACCTTGGGCGCGCCCGAAAGCGTCCCCGCCGGAAAGCAGGACATCAGCGCCCCGAAGCAGTCGACTCCCTCGCGGAGGCGCCCGCTCAGCGTCGATACGATGTGCATCACGTGCGAAAAGCGCTCGATGAACATCAGCCGGTCCACCTTCACCGAACCGTACTCGCATACTCGGCCGAGGTCGTTGCGCCCCAGGTCGACGAGCATGATGTGCTCGGCCCGCTCCTTGGGGTCGGCCAGCAGACGGGCCTCAAACTTGCGGTCTTCTTCCTCGTTGCGGCCGCGCGGCAGCGTTCCGGCGATGGGACGGTACGACACCTCGCGCCCCTGCACCTTGACCAGCATCTCGGGCGAGCTGCCCACCACCGACAACTCGTCGAGCTTCAGATAATAGAGATACGGCGAGGGGTTCACGACGCGCAGCGCGCGATAGATCTCGAACGGCTCGGCGTGCGTCTCGGCGGAAAACCGCTGGCTGGGGACTACTTGAAAAATATCGCCTGCGCGAATGTAGGCCTTGGCCTTGCGCACCGCCGCCATGTATTGCGGCTTGGTCATGTTCGACTGGACGCGCAGTGGAGCCTCGCGCCGCGCCGGACGCTGCGGGGGCAGGGGCTGTTCCAGCGCCCGCCGGGTGCGCCGGATTTCCCGGACCGCCGCGTCGTATTTCTCCCGCAGGCTTCCCGGCCCCTCGGTGAACACGTTGCGGATGATCGAGACGCTGTGGCGCACGTGGTCGAACGCCACCAGGCCGCGGTAGAACATCATCACGGAATCGTCCAGGCCCAGATCGTCGCGGCCCGTGGCGGGGATGCGCTCGATCAGACGCACCATGTCGTAGGCGAAATAGCCGATCGCGCCGGCGGTCAGCGGAGGTAGCCCCGGAACGCGCACCGGGCGATAGCGCTTCGTCAGCCGCCGCAGGCATTCGACCGGATCATCCTCGAACTCGACGCGCTTGCCGCCGCTCTCCAGCGTGCACTTCCGCCCGCGCGAGCGGAAAACCTCCACCGGATTGGCGCCCGTGAAGGTGTACCGCCCGATCGTTTCCCCGCCCTCGACGCTCTCGAGCAGAAACGAGTACTTCGCGTTGTGCCCGATGCGGAGATACGCCCCAACCGGGGTCAGCAAATCGGCCGTATAGGTGTCATAGACCGGCACGAGGTTCCCCTGTCGTGCCAGGCGGCAAAACGTTTTGAAATCCGGTTGAATCATCGCTTGCCCCGCGCCTTCTTCCCCGCCGCCTGCTCCCCGCGCGCCAGCGCGAGCAGCAGGGCGCGCCGCATGGCCGCCACCGGCGCGCGACGCCCCGTCCAGATCTCCCACTGCGCGGTTCCCTGGGCCACGAACATTTCCACTCCCGAAACCGTCTCGATGCCACGGCGCGCCGCCAGTTGCAGCAGGCGCGTTACGCGCGGACGATAAATGGTGTCAAATACCAGCCGACAATTCAATTCTCCCGCCGCCAGCGGCGACTCCCCCGCCCGCGGATGCATCCCCACCGGCGTGGCGTTCACAATAGCGTCAAAAAACTCGCGCCGCAAATCACCTCGAGCAATCGCCTGGCCGCCCACCGCGCGCGCCAGCGACTTCGCCCTCGCCGGCCGCCGCGCCCATACGCACACCGAGGCGCCGCCCTCGGCCAGCGCAAACGCCACCGCGCGCGCCGCGCCCCCGGCGCCAGCGATCAGCACGCGGCTGCCCGCCAGCGGCATCCGCCGTTCCAGCGTGCGCAGCACACCGACGTAATCCGTATTGTAGCCGTAAAGCTTCCCCTTGCCGTCCACAACCACGGTATTCACCGCCCCGATCTTCTCCGCCAGCGGGTCGCAGCCGTCCAGATACTTCAGGATGCGCTCCTTGTGCGGCAGCGTGACGCTGAACCCGCGAATGCCCAGCGGCTCGATCGAATCCACAAAATCCTTCAGATCGCGCACCAGAAACGGCACATACACCGCATGGATTCCCCGCGCCGCGAATCCGGCGTTCTGCATCGCGGGCGAAAGCGAATGTCCTACCGGATCGCCGATCACGCCGTAGACCCGCGTGCGCGGATCGAGCCGGTCCGCGCGATAAAGATCCTTCATCTCGTCGAGCGAAATCTGCCCGGGTGCGGTGTGGTTCTCCACCGGCGCGTAGGCAAACGCTTTCTTCTCCCGCAGCGCCAGAAGCCGGGCCGGCAGGGCTACCTCGCCCATCGGGATGGCCACGATCTTCCGCGGATTCCGGGCGAGGCGCAGCAATTTGCGGCTGTCCACCAGCGAATCGCACTGCGCGGCAATCTTGATGGCATCCGGCCGGCCGCGCCAAAGCTCGGCGGCCACGTGCGCCAGATTTCCCGGCATGCGCCGGAAGAAATGCGCCGAGGTGAGCCGGTGCGCGTCCCCCAGCAGCACATCCAGCAGTTCCGGAGGGCACCGGCGGGCGGTTTCAATTTCCAGGTCGTACCACGTGCAACCCGCCCGGATGGCCTCGGCCAAATGAACCAGTTGCCCCGCGATCGTCCCGCGGTAGCGGCCGCCTGCTTCGCGCCGCCGGCACGTGGCGATCAGCGTCGCGCGTATCTTGCGCGCCGCCAGATGAGCGAGGAAGCGGCCGATTTCGCGGTCATCGGACAGCCAATCCAGCCGCAGTTCCACGGTGGCGGTTTGGCGAAGGGCCCGAGCCAGCTGCCGGCCCATGGATCTCGCGTCCGGCGCCGCCACCACGGCACAGATTTTGTCTGCTCCTAACATCGTGTGTTTCCAATCTATTCGGGGATGATTCCCGCCGCACCCGGAACTGCCGTACAAACACGGGGAATCTTGCTTCTACCATGCGGTACCCAATGTGTAAAGTCCACCCGACCATTGTATTGACGCTCCGGGAGGGGTCTGTTACGGTCGGCTCATCGGGGGAACTGCCGACCCCGGGGCAAACGTCGCCAAAAGGAGTGCGTGTCATGCGTGGGAAAATTGTGCTTGCTGGTCTGATTCTGAGCCTGTCCGGGACGGTCGCGTCCGCGCAGCAGAAGGCCTTCGCGCCGGGCCCCAACGAGCTCTATTGCTCCGGGATCGTCACGAGCGAAACGGTCCCGCACGACACCTATGTCATCACCGGCAAAGAATCCAATCACCGGATCACCTTCGCCGAAGGCGACTATGTCTTCCTCAACACGGGCTCCAGCCAGGGTGTGAAAGTCGGCGATCAATTTTCGGCGATCCGGCCCGTCCAGGACACGGCGGACGTGGAATGGACCAAGTGGCAGAAGAGCATTCTCGGCAAAATGGGCACCGTGTGGGAGGATGAAGGTCGCCTGAGGGTGATTGATGTCCGGCCCGACGTCTCCATCGCGCAGGTGCAGCATGCCTGCAGCTTCGTGCAGCGTGGCGATATTGTTCTTCCCTTTGTCGAGCGGCCCGCGCCCCCGCTCAAGCCCGTGGAAAAGTGGGACCAGTTCGCTCCTGCCAATGGGAAAACCCTCGCCATGATCATTACCGGCAAGAATTTTCAGCAGCAGGTCGGCCGCAACGACATCGTCTATATCAATCTGGGAAGCGCGCAGGGCGTCAAGGTCGGTGACTACTTCCGCGTCTTTCATTACCAGGACAACCACCACGAGAAGGCCTACGAGGAACCCCGCTTCGCTTTTGATGTCGCCGGAAATCTCGGGCCCACCGTCGGTTTCGGCCGCGTTCCCACCAAGCACACCTGGAAGAATGTCCCCCGGGAAGATGTGGGGGAAGCCATCGTTCTGCGCACGGCGCCCAATTCGTCGACCGTGCTCATCACCCTGAGCCTGCGCGAAATGTACCCCGGCGACTACGTCGAGCTGGAATAATCGGGCGGGCCCGGCTCGGCCTCCGCGAGCGCCGGCTCGCCGAGATCGGTTTCCGCGAAGACTTCCGCGGTAAACGCCTCGATACGCGTTCCGGAATCCTTCCAGGCATCCCGCTCCAACCCTGCCTTGACGCACGTCTCTTCCAGAAAACGCGCCGCCGCCCAGCGAAACTGCGCCGCCACCTGCGGCAGCAGGACGCCCCGCTGCCGGCCCCGGCTCACCATCAGCCCGTGCCGGCCCGCGTCGATCCGCTCCGGCGCAATTTCCTCCAGCCGCGACAGAATGGAAAGCTCAATTGCGATCTCGGCTAGTTCATCGGGGCGGACGGGATCGAACCGCGGATCTTCCAACGCCGCCGCCTTCGCGCAATAGGCCACCACGTGCACCAGCGGCTGCTCCGAACCCATCTGGCCCACGCAACCCCGCAGCCGCGCCCGGCGGTGCAGGGACACAAAGGCCCCGCCCGGCTCCATCAGATTGGCTTCGGAAGGAAAAACGTCGAGCACTTTCCCAGACTCGACCGCCGCGATCAGGGCGCGGCGCGCCACTTCGATCAGAAGCTTCTTCTCGCGGTTAGCGAGTGGGGACATCCTGCGGCTTTTCTTTCTGCCCTGCGATCACCGCCCGTTCGCGATGCCGCTGCTGCACCCGAAAATTGATCTGGCTCCAGAACATCTGAAAATAGTGAATTGCCGAGAGAACTGCGCTCAGCACCACCAGCCACAGCAGCGTCTTCCCGAGGGTCGTCAGCGCGGGGTGCTTTGCCGTCAAAATCACGGCGCAACCGGCCAGCACCTGCAGCACCATTTTCGTCTTGCCCAGCGCGTTGGCGGGAATCACCAGACCTTCCACGGAAGCGATGTCCCGCAGGCCCACCACGATGAACTCTCGCCCGATGATGATCACCACCATCCACGCCTGGACCAGGCCCATGGACACCAGGGAAATGAACGCCGCCGAAATCAGCAGTTTGTCCGCAATCGGATCCAGCAGAATTCCCAGCGTAGTGATTTCCCTGCGCTTGCGGGCGTAATACCCATCCATCACGTCCGTGGCGGCCGCCACCAGCAGAATCAGCACGCCCCAGACTTCAAAGTGAATCGGCAGACCCCAGAAATTCCAATTCGGCTGGCGTGTCAGCAACACGACCACAAGCAGGGGAACAAAAAAGATTCGCAGGACTGTCAGGCTGTTCGGCAGGTTCATTGCGCTCTCGGACAGAAACTCAGCGAAGCCCGCCACCAGGCTCCACAAGGCTCTAGCTGAATATAGTCTCCTCGTACCCGCCGCGTCAACCATGCCCGGAAACAATTCCAGCCCGCCATCCATCGCCTCCCGCTAATCCCCCGTGTCAAGAAGCGCAAATGCCTATGATAGTAACGGTTAGCGCAAACCGGGCCGGCTCATCTGTGTAAATTCTGGCGATAGGCCGCTACCGTTCCCACCGGGCTTTGGGGAAGGCCCAGCGCCGGGGGCAATCCTTCTAACATATTGATAACACAGCACATTGTTTCCTGTAGACCTTCCAAGCTTCTTCCCATGAAGAAACTTCTTCCCGGCTTTGCTCGGCCGCTCAGTGGCTATTTTCCACAGCTTTTTCCACCGCGCCGAACTAGAACTCCCTTTCTTCTCAACAGATAAACGACCCCGAGCCGGATGAATCGCTGCCCAGCAGCGCGATGCAGCCCGTGGTTCAATCGCTGGCACGAATCGCAGCGCGCCGGACGGCGCTGGATTCCACCACGAATTCCCGCAGGGTCCGTGCTGCGGACTCAGGAATCTCGGCCTCCAGAAGAAGGTCTCCCGCGACAACTTCGGAATGCAGCACGCGCCCCGATGCCTGCACCCGTGCCAGATGGCGCCCGTCAGCCAAGGGCATGCGCAAGCGCACACGCACCAACGGATCCACCGGCATCTCGGCATCGATCTTCGCCAGCAATTCCTCCAGCCCGGCTCCGGTCATGGCCGAAGTGAAGACCACGTTGCGGCCGCGGCCAGGGGACTGGGTCAGAGCCTGCATCTCCTCCGCGCTCAAATTGTCGATCTTGTTGAGAACCTGAATCCTCGGCCGGCCCTCCACGCCCAGTTCGCGCAGCACCTTGAGCACCTCGGCATCCTGCTCGGCATGATGCGGATTGGAGATGTCGGTGACCTGCAGAATCAGCGCAGCCTCCTGCACCTCCTCCAGCGTCGCGCGGAAAGCGGCGATCAATCCTGACGGGAGATCACGGAGGAATCCCACGGTATCGGAAAGCAGGACGCGGCGGCGCGAGGGCAGGCGCACCGCCCGAATTGTCGGGTCCAGCGTGGCAAACATTTTGGCCGACGTCAGGACACCCGCCTTCGTCAGCGCATTGAACAGCGTGGACTTGCCCGCGTTCGTATAGCCGACCAGCGCCACCATCCCCAGCGGCACGGCCTGTCGCGCCCGCCGCCGCGTGGTGCGCTGGCGGCGAACCGTCTCAATCATTCGTTGAATCTTCCCCACCCGGTCGCGGATTCGGCGGCGGTCGGTCTCCAGCTTCTGCTCGCCCGGACCCCGCGTCCCGATGCCTCCTCCCAGCCGGGAGAGTTCCTCTCCCCGCCCGGTCAACCGCGGCAGCAGATAATTCAGCTGGGCGAGTTCGACTTGCAGCTGCCCTTCGCGGGTCCGCGCGTGGGTGGCGAAAATGTCGAGGATCAGCTGCGTGCGATCGATCACGCGGCAGCCCGTGCCCTTCTCCATGTTGCGCAGCTGCACCGGCGTCAGATCGTGGTCCACGATCACCAACGGCACCCGCCGGACTTGCGCTTCCGCCCGGATTTCTTCCAGCTTGCCCTTCCCCACCAGCGTTGCCGGATCGAGCGCGTCCCGCACTTGCAACAAGCTCCCCACGATGTTGGCCCCGGCGCTCTGCGCCAGCTCCTCCAGTTCGTTCAGGGAGTCGCGGCTCGCCACGGCATCCCCTGGCGCGCCGGAAGGCGCGGACGCGCGAGCGGATCTTCTCAGGCTGACGCCTACCAGCAAGACTCGTTCGCGGCGATCTACACTTTGTGCGCTTTTCATGCGGGTATGCGGCGGAGTGGACGGCACTGCCGAAGGCTTAATCTCATCTCTATTGTCATTATACGCCCTTGACCGGCTTCGAGCGACTCAGGCAAGGTCCCTCAGACCTCCGGGAACCACTCCCGGATTGCTTGACGGGGCTTGATGTCGTAGGCTGTACCAGGTTTTCGGGGATGGGCCGCGTTCTGGCTCCCATGGCACCCTGAGAGCCCGGCCGAAACAACTCACCCGGAGGAGTCCCAATGCACTGGTGGCTGCCGGAGATATCCACGGGCGAAAAGATTCTCCGTTCGCTCATCGTTTACTTTTTTCTGCTCCTCATGCTCCGCCTCCTCGGCAGGCGCGAAGTGGCGCAAATGACGGTCTTCGACCTGGTGGTGCTCCTGATCTTGAGCAACGTCCTGCAAAACGCCATGATCGGCCCGGATAATTCGGTCACCGGCGGACTGATCGGCGCCACCGCCATTCTGGTGGCGAACTGGATCATGGGCCGGCTGGTATTCAAGAGCAAGCAGTTCGGCCGCGCCATCGAGGGTGTCCCGGTTCTGCTGGTTCACCACGGCCAGTTTATCGAGCCCAATCTGCGCCGGGAGAGCATCAGCAAGGAGGATGTGCTTTCCACCCTGCGCACCCAGGGTGTCTTCCATCTGCACGAAGTCCGTGCGGCGGTCCTCGAACCGTCGGGGAAACTCAGCGTCATGAAGGAAGAAAACCTTTCGGTGCCGGAACCTTCGCGGTGAGCACGCTGCCCCAAAGCGGGAGTTCGGACCGGTCGAGGATCCCTCGCCTGCTCGGGTACGGCCTGGCACTGACCTGCCTGGTCTGGGTGCTTCACGATTTCCACATCGTCCGGGCGCTGCACCAACTGGCCAACGTGAGCTGGAAATGGGTCCTGCTGGGGATGGCGTTCGACGTTCTCAGTTATGGCGTCCAGGCGCTGCGCTGGAAACTCCTGCTTACACCGTTTGGCAAGGTGCGGCTCAACCGTTCCATCCGCGCCGTCTATGCCGGGCTGTTCGCCAATCTCGTTTTCCCCTTGCGGCCGGGCGAGGTCCTGCGCAGCTATCTGCTGTCGAATTCCGAGGAGATCAAACTCGGGCGCGTGCTCGGGTCGGTCGGAGTCGAGCGCCTGGTGGACCTGGTGATCGCCACGGCATCCCTGGGCGTCGTTTCCCTCTTCGTGGAGCTCCCCCCGCGGTTCGAGCGGGCCGCCTACACACTCGGCATCATTACCTTGGTGTTGCTGACGATTGTCGTGCTCCTGATTTTGTATCTGGAAATCAGACTCGGCTCCAATCCCGAGCCGTCGGGAGAACCGCGCGGGATGCGCGGCAAGCTGATGGCCGCGCTGACGGGCCTGCACGCGATCGGCACGGCGCCCAGCTTCTATACCGCCGTGCTGACCTCGCTTCTCATGCCGTTCTGCCAGGTGATGGGGCTGTGGGCCATGATGCATTCCTACGGCCTGCATTTACCCTTCCTGGCGGCCGTGGTGGTGCTGCTGGTGATCAACCTCGGCGTGTCGCTCCCCAACGCTCCCGCCAACGTGGGCTCCTATCAATTTTTTTGCGTTCTGGGATTGAGTGTATTCGACATCGAGAAAACGACGGCCACCGGCTTTTCCATCTTCGCCTTTCTGGCCCTGACGATTCCCTTCGCGCTGCTCGGCTTTGCCGCCATGTTGCGCAGCGGACTCTCGATGCGGTCGCTGCGGTCCATGGGCGCAACCGCCGACGGCGCCTAGCCAGCCGCTCCGTCGAAGCGGCCTGCCTGAGGCCCCCGGGAGGGAGGACTGCAACCGTCATCGGCACATCGCCCTGATTTCGTTGTAAGGGTCTCAAGCCCTCCGTTATATAGTTAGAGTTTCAGCCTGCGGGCCGGATTCGTCCGCGGATTCCTCCGCCGCTTCGGGCCGCACGTCAAGGACACACGAATTCGCATGGCTTCGGACATCAACAAGCATCTGGAACGCGCGCGGCGCCACCTGGAAAAGAGCAAGCTCCGCGAGGCCGTCGAGGAATATCAGGCGGTGCTCGCCGAGGCGCCCGCTCATCAGGAAGCCCTGCAAGCGCTGGCCGATCTCTACACCCGGTTGAACGAGCCCGCGCGCGCCGCCCAGTATTACGCCGCGCAGTTTGACCGGCTCCTGGAAGCCGGGGACGCGGCCAAGGCCGTCGCCATCTTCGCCCGTTTTCTCCGCCCCTTTCCCCAGCCCCCGGAACGCCTGATGCGCTACGGCGCGTTGCTCCAAAAACAAAACCGCGCCCCGGAAGCCATCGAACAGTTCGGCGCGGCCGTCGAACTGTTCCAGCAACAGCAAAAAGATAAGGAGGCCCTGGCCTGCTGCGAAGCTCTGACCCGCCTCGACCCGGAAGACTCCGCGCGGCACGTGACGCTGGGCGAGATGGCCGAGCGGCTGGGCCAGACCGATCTCGCGGCCCAAAGCTACTTGCGTGCCGGACAACTCCTGCAAGCAGCGGCCGCGCCGGATCAGGCTCTGGATTACCTCGGCAGGGCCCACCGGCTTCTCCCGGCAGACCGCACCTGCGCCCTGCTTTTGGCCGCGGCCAAGCTCCGCAAGGGCGATCCCCAGGGAGCCGTGGCTACTCTCGAGCCTCTGGCCTCCACCGAGAAGGACCCGGCATTCCTGGCGTTGTTCGGAGAGACCCTGCTGCAGACCGGGCGTCTGGACCAGGCGCGGGACGTCTTCGAAACCTTCTACAAAGAAAAGCCGGGCGCCTTTCCGAAGCTCTTCGAGGTTGCTGGAGCCTATATTGGCGCCGCCGAGGACGCCAAAGCCTCCGCGCTGCTCACGCAGCTCACGGAACGGATGCGCGCTGCCCGAAAAGATGCCGAACTCATGGCGGAGATCGACCGCTTGGCGGCCGCCCATCCGGCGTCGCTGGCGCTGGCCGAAGCCTGCGCGAAGATCTACGAGCAGATGAATCGCGAATCGAAGTACTTCGACGTGCTCGTGCGGCTCTTCGATCTGTACTTCGCCGCCGGCCGCGTGAAGGAATGCTGCGAAACACTCGACCGGCTGGTCGACATCGATGCCTACGACTTCCGCAACCAGGAGCGCATCGCCAAGCTCCAAGGAAAAGCCGATCCCTCTTTCCTGCAGAACATTCTTTCCCGCGCCGCCAAGGCCGCGACCATTTCATCCCGCACCGAAAGCTTTGTCGGGGTGGGAGCGGCAAGGGACGACGCCTCTCCACCCGCTTCCGAAGAAGCGCGCACGCAGCAGGCGCTCGATGACTTGCTCGTGCAAGTGGAAATCTTTCTCCAGTACTCGCTCCAGGCCAAGGCCGTCGAACGGCTCGAACGCATCGCCGAACTATTTCCCGGCGCGGAAGCCACCAACGAACGCCTCCAGTCTCTGTACCAACGAGCCAACTGGTGGCCCAAGGGCGCGCCTCCCAAACCGGCCCCGGCGCCGCCGGCCGCACCGCCTCCGCCCCCCGAGTCCGCGCCACCGTCCGTGGCCGCAACATCCTCGGCGGAAACGCATCGCGATCTCGCCGCCATCGCCGAGATCAACCGGATGATGTACCGCCAGCCCACGCCGCGGGAGATTCTCGCCACCACGGCCGCCGAAATTGGCAAGCATCTTCGCCTCACGCGATGCCTGCTCACCGTCGGGGCCGCGGGCGATGCCACCCAGCTCACAGCGGAATATTTCACGCCGGACGTTGCGGCGGTCGGAGCCGCCATTCCCGCGGTGATGGCGCTGGTCTCCGGCGCCGGGGCCGACGCTCTCGGCGGCGTCGACATGCAAGCCTCCCAGATTCCACGCCTGCGCGAATTCGGCCTCGAGTCGGCGCTGGCCGTGACTCTCACCGACAAAGAGACGCAGGCTGCCGCGGGGATCCTCCTGGTGGGAGACGCCGCCGGGAGAAAGTGGAAACCCAACGAAAGCTTTTTTCTGCAGGCGGTGGGCGATCAGCTCGTGCTCTCGGTGAACCACGCGCGGCTGCGCTCGCTGGTGCGCTTGCCGGAGGCCGAGGTGCCGCTCCCGCAGGTGGTCGTGATCGCGCGCGGCGACCGCCGGGCGGGGGTGATGGTCGACGAGCTCGTCGGCCAGCAGGAGATCGTGGTGAAACAGTTTGAGCCCGTACGTGACGCCCTGCCGCTGTTTAGCGGGGCCACCATCTTGGCCGATGGCGCGCCCGCGCTCATCGTGGATGTGGGGAGCCTCCTGTGACCGACGCAGCGGACGACATTCGTAATCTCAGCCTCGCGCAGCTCGACGCTCTGCGGGAGGTCGCCAACATTGGGGCGGGGCACGCCGCCACCGCGCTATCGCAGATGACGGGATCGACGATCCTCATCAGCGTGCCGCGGATCAAGGTCGTGCCGATCGAGGACATGGCCGTCGAGCTCGGTCCGCCGGAGGAGCCGGTCGCGGCCGTGTTGATGGCGATGCTGGGCGATCTCACGGGGCGCACGCTGCTCGTGTTTCCGCGCGGCATCGCGATGCGGCTCGCGTCGCTGCTCACGCGGCGCGACATCCCCGATGGCGCCGAGCTCGGCACGCTCGGCGAGAGCGCGCTCAAAGAGGCGGCGAACATCATCGGCGGCGCGTATCTCAACGCGCTCAGCGAGTTCATGGGCATGATGCTGATGAATTCGCCGCCGGATCTCGTGATCGACATGTC
>JAIQGD010000068.1 GCA_020072765.1 Terriglobia bacterium | reverse complement strand
TTGGGCGCAAACCACGCGTGCCATGCTGGAATTTGGCGGTGGATGGTGTTAAATAACAAGTGCTCTTGGGAGTGTCTCGATGTCAGACGTGTGCTCCGCAAAAGGATGCAAGGCCGGCGTGCCGGCGGAACTCGCTGCGGATCACATGTGTGTTCTGCACTTCACCTTGTTCGTCGAACAGGAATGCACCGAGATGCGCCGCGCGGCGGCTTTTAGCGAGCCCCGCGATGAGCGTCAGGCGGAGTTCTTCGGGAAGATCGCCGGCCGCGGCGAGGCGCTCATCCATGTGGCCACCAGCGGCTACCCCATGACCGACGAGATCAAGGCGCGCATTTTGAGCACGCTGCTCACCCTGATGAATTGCCGCGAAAATATCGACCGCACCGCCAAACGCCACTCTGCCGACCGCCGTTTCGTCGGCTAACCCTGCCGCAACTTTTCGTGTCTCAAATCATGCGCCGATGTAGCGGGCGTAGAGCGACCGCGCGACCGCGGGGTCTTTCGTTCCCTTGATGATGGCGCGGCCGTCGGCAAAGACGGTCAACTGGTAGGGTGGGACGCGGAACTGCAGGAGGAAGTCGTTGTAGCGGACTTCGGTGGCGGCGGCCGCGGCCAGACGCCGCGCCAGTTCGCCGAGGTCGAGCCGCCGGCCGCGCTCGTGGATTTGCACGGAGTCGCGTCCGCACAGCGTGAGATGCGGTTGCGCTTCGCCCGCCAGGAATCGGAAGTCGCGCCGCGCGCAGGCGCGGCATCCGGGATCGCGGGCCACGCGAATGGATTGGAACTGTCCGGTCCACACGTCGCAGGCGATGAGCCGCCCGTGGAGCGCCTCCGGTTTTCCCGCCAGGAGTTTGATCGCTTCGGCGCTTTCGATCGAGGCGATGGTCCCCACGGCGGCATTGAGCACGCCCACGGTATCGCACGTGGCTTCCGAGCCGGCCGCCGCGGCGAGTCCTTCGCCGTGTTCAATCAGGCAGGCAAGGCAGGCGGTCTCTCCCGGCCGAATGGTCATCGTGAGGCCGTAGCTTCCCACCACCGCCGCGTAGATCCACGGGATGTTCAGGGAGAGGGCCGCGTCGTTCAGGAGCAGGCGCGTCTCGAAATTGTCCGTGCCGTCGAGGAGAACGTCGAATCCGGAAAGCAATTCGGCGGCATTCCGCGGCGTGAGATCGGACACCACTCCTTCGATCTCGACGCCGGAATTGATGGCGCGCAGCCGGCGTTCGGCGGCGACGGCCTTGGGAAGCGCCGCGCGCGCGTCGGCCTCGTCGAAAAGCGTCTGGCGCTGCAGGTTCGAGGATTCGACGAAGTCGCGGTCGATGATCCGCAGCCGCCCCACCCCGGCCCGCACCAGCAGATTGCCGGCCACCGTGCCCAACGCGCCGCAGCCGATCAGGACCGCGCTCGCCCCCAGGAGCCGCTCCTGGCCCGCTTCGCCAATCCCCGCGAACAGGATCTGCCGCGAGTATTTTTCGTGCTCCTCGGGTGTCATAGGGTTGTCCGCAATCCCGTCGTTCATGATAGCGCCTTTTCGCGCCGGACGAGCCACGCGGCTGTGCTAACCTTTTGTGGGATCAGCGGGGGAATGAGAATTTCGCTCACAATGGGTACCTGGACGAACTCCTTGGTTTTTCGAGCTACGGCGGGCATGGCCGCTTGCCTGATCGCATGGAGCCCGGCGGCCTCGGCACAGGAGCAGGGCATCGAAGGCCAGCGCGTCGCCGAGGTGCGCGTGATCGAGGAATCGGGCCGGACCGTCGAGGAGCAGATACCGCCCCTGCCTCTGGCGGCGGGGAAGCCCTTTGATCTCGCGGCCGAGCGCGAGAGCCTGAGGGAGCTGTACCATCTGGGCGACTATTCCAACATCCGCGTCACCGCCGCGCCCGGCCCGGGAGGCCTCCAGGTCGATTTCATCGTCCGGAGGAATTTTTACAACAACCTGATTCGCGTTGAAGGACTGCGACCTCCTCCCGCCGAGGCCGTCGGGCTGGCCTCGCTGCGGCTCCGGCTCGGAGAACCGTTCCGCGAAAGCTCGCTCCGCGAGGCGGTGGAGCGGCTTCAGGGAGCGCTGCGGGATGACGGTTTGTACCTGGCGAAAGTGACCTGGCGGCTGGTCCCTCACGAAGACACGCGGCAAATGGATGTGACCGTCGTGGTGGATCCGGGGCCGCGCGCCCGCCTGGGCGACATTTCCGTCGAGAACCGCACGCCCTATGCGGACCAAGAGCTGCTGCATCGATCGAAGCTCTCGCAAAAAAATGAGATGACCTCGGCGCGCGTGGCGCGCGCCGCGGAGCGCTTGAAGAAGTTTCTCGTGAACCAGGGATACCTGGGCGCGGGCGCCGTGATCACCGCCGGGACGTACGACGCGGCGACGAATCGCGTGCCGCTCAAGCTGGCCGTGAATGCGGGGCCGCGGGTGCGCATTGAAATCAGCGGGGCGCATCTGAGCGAGAGCCGCCGGCGCAAGCTCCTGCCGGTGTATGCCGAAGGCGGCGTCGATGAAGATCTTTTGCAGGAGGGGCGGCGGAACCTTCGCGACTACTTTCAAAGGGAGGGCTACTTCGGCGCCGATGTGAACGTCCGCTCGCGCCAGGACGACCAGGGCGGGCAGCGCGTGATCAGCTACGAGATCGCGCGCGGGGATCGCTTCCGGTTGGTGGGCGTGGCGTTTGACGGCAACCGGTATTTCGGCAGCAGTCTGCTGGCGCGCCGCTTGCAGTTGCAACCGGCTTCGTTTGCCTCCAGCGGCCACTTCAGCCAGCAATTGATGCGCGCCGACGTGGATTCGATCCGGGCGCTGTATCTTGCCAACGGTTTTCAAGAGGCGCAGGTGTCCGCCACGGTGGACGATCACTACCGCGGCAAGAAGAACAACATGTTCGTCTCCTTCCACGTGGTCGAGGGGAGGCAGACGCGCATCGCCGCCTTGCAGATGGAAGGCAATCGCGGGATCGCCACGGACACGCTGCTGGGCGTGACCGGATCGACGCCGGGACAGCCGTATTCGGAGTTGAACGTGACGAGCGATCGAAACAACATCCTCGCGCTCTACTTCAATGAGGGTTTTCCTCAGGCGGCGCTCCGCGAAGAAGTTCTCGCGGGGGAAGCGCCCGCTCAGGTGCGGCTGATCTACCACATCACCGAAGGAACGCGCACGGAAGTGGCCGGCGTCTTGCTGACGGGCTATCAGCACACGCGGCGGGGCATCATCGCGCGGCAAGTCGAGATCCAGCCCGCCGGGCCGCTGCGCGTGAGCGACGTGGCCAGGACGCAGCGGCAACTCTACAACCTCGGCGTGTTTAGCCGTGTCCAGATCGCGCCGCAAAATCCGGACGGCTCCGACTCCCGGAAGACGGTCGTCGTGGAGGTGCGGGAAGGACAGCGCTATACGATCGCCTATGGCGCCGGATTCGAAGTGCAGAGCATCGCGGGCGGCACCACGAATCCCGGCGGGACGACGGTGGGCGCGAGCCCGCGCGGCATCTTCGAGATCGCGCGGGCCAACATGTTCGGGCGGGCGCAGACACTTTCCCTCAAGGCGCGGGCGAGCACGCTGGAGTATCGCTTCGCGCTGGGCTACAGCGCCGACGGTTTTCTCACGCAGCGCCGCTTGAGCCTGGCGATCACGGGATTCGCCGATCACGCGCAGGACGTGAATACGTTTACCTCGACGCGCTATGAAGGCGGGGTGCAGCTGGGCCAGAAGCTCTCGCTGGCCAGTTCGCTGTCGTACCGCTATTTTTACCGGCGCGTGGAGGCGTCCAATCTGAAGATCAACCCGCAGCAGATCCCTTTGCTGAGCCAGCCGACGCTGGTTTCCGGCTTCGGCATCACCTACGCGCGGGACCGTCGCGATAATCCGGCGGACGCCAAGCGAGGAACGTTCAACACCCTTGACGTGAGCTACGCGCTGAAGCCGCTGGGATCGGGCGCGAGTTTCTTTCGCGCTTCGTTTCAGAATTCGTCGTTCCATTCGTTTGGACGGTCGTTCGTTTTCGCGCGCTCGGTGCGGTTTGGAGCCGAAGTGCCCGCCGGCACGACGGCCAACCTGGAGATTCCCTTGCCGGAACGGTTTTTCGCCGGTGGCGGCACTTCGCTGCGAGGCTTCGGCTTGAACCAGGCGGGCCCGCGCGACGAGGTCACGGGATTTCCCATCGGCGGTCTGGGCCTGCTGGTGTTCAACCAGGAACTGCGTTTTCCGACCAAGCTGCCGGTGGTGGGAAACCGCCTGGGCGGCACCTTCTTCTACGACGGGGGCAACGTGTACAGCGATGTGAACCACATCTCGCTGGCCTGGAAGGCTCCCTCGGTCACGAATCTGAATTACTTTTCGCACACGGTGGGCGTCGGCCTGCGCTATCCGACGCCGGTGGGCCCGGTGCGCGTGGACTTCGGCTATCAGATCAACCCCGCGACCTACCTGGCCACCAACCCGGTGACGCATTTGCCGGAAACGTTCCGGCTGCCGCATTTCGGATTCTTTTTCAATATTGGGCCGGTCTTCTGATGCGACGCACACTGTTCATTTTCGGGGCGTGTGCATGGCTCGCGGCGGCGGGAGCAGGGCGGATGAGTGCGCGGGCACAAGAGTCTTCCGGCGTGGCGGGAAGCGGCCGCGTGCAAGAGATCGATGGCGTCGCCGCGCGCATCGAAGACGATATTCTGACGGAGAGCGAAGTGCGCGAACTGGGAGCCTTCCAGCTTCTCGTGGAGGGTCACGCGAAGCCGCGCGCGGAACGAATCCGGGAGCTGGCGGACCAGTGGATTGTCCGCGGTGAGGCAAGAGCGGCGCAGTATCGGCAGCCCTCTTCGGAAGATGTGGATCGCGCCTGGGCGCAGTTCACAGCGCACTTTGCTTCGCCGGAAGAATTCCAAAAGCGCCGCACCGCGGCGCAACTCAGCGAACCCGCCATCCGGCGGCTCCTTGCCGAGCAACTCTATCTTTCCCGCTTCCTCGATTATCGCTTCCGGCCCGCCGCGCAGGTGGAGCAGAAGCAGATCGAGGCGTATTACCGGGACGAATTCGTGCCGCGCCTCCAGGCGGGCGGACAGGCCGTGCCGGCGATCGAGGCGGTGGAAGACACGATCCGCGAGGTGCTGGTCCAACGGGCCATCAGCGCGCGCGCCACGCAGTGGCTGGATGATACGCGCAACCGCGTGAAGATCGACATCGTGCCGGAAGGAGACCGGCCGTGAGGGCGCGCTGGACGAAGTGGATCAGCGCCGCGCTGCTCCTGCTCGCGCCGGCCGCGCGCGCCGGAGATGTTTTTCCGACGGGGATTGCGGAAGACTGGCTGCGCGGGGTGGTGATCCGCCAGATCGAACAGCAGACCGGAGCGCGGGTGGAGATGGGCGGCTTTCACCTGGATCTCTGGCAGCGGCGCATCGCCATCGACAATCTGACGCTGCACGGCCTGGAAGGCGCCGCTGATCCGCCCCTGTTCCACGCCGGCCACGTGGAGGTGGGCATTCGGATTGTTTCGGTCCTGGGGCGTGAGATTGCGTTGGACGAGCTGACGGTGGACCAGCCGTCCGTATCGATCCGCCTCGGCAAGAACGGAAGCAGCAACGTCCCCACACCCCCGGCCGGCGCCGGCAGCCGCTCGTGGCACGAAACGCTGTTTCGCCTGCGGATTGCCCGGCTGGAATTGCGAAACGGCAACCTGAGCTTCAACGATCAGCGGATGTCTGTTTCGGTGCACGGCGCAAACTTCGCATTCATGATGAACCGCGGGGCCGCGGCGAACGCCACCGATACGTACACGGGTAATTTGCGATGGCAACAGGTGGAATGGAAGCAAGGGCGGTACGCGCCCTTCCGCTTCGATGTTTCCGCGAAGTTCACGCTGCATCCCGGCGCATTCGAGCTCGATGAACTCGTCTGGAAATTGCCGCATTCGGAGCTGAACGTGCGCGCCGAACTGGCGAGCTTCGCCCGCCCGGACTGGAACGTGCACTATCGCGGCCGGGTGTCGCTCGAGGATGTCCGGACGATCTTCCGCCGGCGCGTCGCGCCCGATGGCGTGGCCGAGTTTGCGGGCCAGGCGCATTACACCTCCGGCAGCGGGAAAGAGGCGGGGTGGACCGCGAGCGGCCATTACGCGGCGCGCGACATTCGCATGGCGCACCAATACTTTCACGCCGGGGGGATGGAAAGCTCCGGGGATTACGAAGTGGGGGGCCGCCGGCTGGTCGTCCCAAATTTGAACGTGCGGGCGTTCGGGGGAACGGCCTCGGGACGGCTGGAAATGGATTTTCGCGGGTACGCATTCCGAGCCGCGACGCGCATGCGCGGCGCGAGCCTCGCCGCGATTTTGGCGGCGCTCGATCGCGAGAAGTTTCCGGTCAATGCGCTGCACTGGGACGCCGCCGTGGATGTGGACACCGTGAGCACCTGGAACGCGGACTTCCAGCATTTTCGCACCGGCGGCGAGGTTCGCTGGACGCCGCCGGCGGCCCCGGCCGCGGGAATGATTCCGGTGGCGGCGCATTTCACCAGTAACTACGCGACCGACTCGCAGATCGTCTCGATTTCGCAGAGCGAGATCCGGACGCCCAAGGCGCTGGTCCAGGTGGACGGCCTGCTCGGCGCAAAGGATTCCGCGCTCGAGGTGCAGTTTCATACCGATGATCTCCTGGATTGGAATGATTTCATCGGCGCGATCCGCGGCCGCGACGTTCCTCCTCACCGCGTGGCCGGCCGGGCCGACTGGGATGGGCGTATTTTGGGACCGCTGCTGGGGCCCACGTTTTCCGGCCACATGAGCGTGAGCGACGCGGCGTACGACACGATGGCTTGGAACAGCGTGGAGGGCGACATGGACTATTCGCCGGATGCATTCCGTCTGGCGGGAGGCGCGTTGCGGCGCGGCGGCAGTTCGGTGGCGCTGGACCTTTCCATGCAGCTGGATGGCGACTGGAGTTTTCTCGACTCGAGTTTCTGGGCGGTGGATACCCGGTTCGAGCGCGTGTCGGCCGCCGATTTGCAGGCGGTGCTGGGCACGAATTATCCGCTCAGCGGCTGGCTGAGCGGAAACGTGCGCGGCACGGGAACGCGCGCCGCCCCGGTGCTGGACGCCCAACTAGCCGCGCGGGACATCGAAACGCGCGGATGGCGTTTCGACAGCTTCACCGGCCAGCTGCACTGGGAAAACGGTGAAGTGCGATTGTCGGGTGGAGAGCTGCGCGCAGGCTCCGGGATCATTGCAGGCGAGGTGGCCTACCGGCCGCTGCAGCGGCAGGCGGAATTTAACGTCACGGGCCAGGGGATTGACGTCGGGAAGATTCAGGCGCTGCAAGCGGCTTCCGTGCCCGTGAGCGGGCAATTCAGCTTTGAACTCCGGGGCAGCGGACCGCTGGGCGCGCTGGTGGCCGAGGGCGACCTGCGGCTGGCGAACTTGCAGTTCGGGCCGGATGCCCAGGGCGACTTCCACGGCCACCTGACCTCGGACGGGCAGACCGCGCGCATCACCCTTTCCTCCTCGCCGCTGGCCGAAAGGCTCCGGGGAGAGATCGCCATCGGGCTGACCGGCGACCAGCCGATTTCCGGCCGGGTTTCCGTCGCGCAATTCGATCTCGACGCCCTGATCGTGGGCGGACTCCACGTGAAACACGTGACGGGGCACAGCAGCGCCGACGGCGTGTTCACCATTTCCGGCGCGCTCCGCCAGCCGGATTCAATCGAAGTGGATGCCGACATCGCGCGCCTGGTGTTCGATTACGAACTGGTGCAGCTAACCAACGATCAACCCATCCGGGTGACCTATCACCGCAACGAAGTGCGCCTCGAACAGGTCCGCCTGCACGGGCCCGACACGGACCTGCAACTGAGCGGTTCGGCGCGACTCGACCGGAATGGCCCGGTGCGTTTTGCGCTCTCCGGCGGCGTGAACCTGCGCCTGGTGAAGGGGGTCGTGCCCGATCTGGACGCGCGCGGGCGCGCCGACGTGAATGTGTCGGTCGAGGGGACGATGGCGCAGCCGCGCGTCACCGGACGCGCCAGCGTGCGCGACGCTTCGGCGAACTACGCCGATTTCCCCGTGGGCCTGAGCAAGGTCAGCGGCGAATTGGTCTTCGATCGCAGCCGGCTGCTGTTTGAGAAGATCTCCGCGGAGGCGGGCGGCGGGCAATTGGTGCTGGCGGGCAGCGTCACCTACGGGGACGGCCCGGTCCGCTATGAAGTGACCGCCGCCACATCGCTGGTGCGCATCCGTTATCCGGCGGGGATGAGCTGGCTGGCCAACGGCACGCTGCAACTTTCCGGCAACAGCCGGGGCGCGGTGGTCAGCGGGCGCGTGGGAGTCGAGCGCCTGCTGTTTGCCCAGGGCGTGGACGTGGTGTCCTTTTTCGCGGCGGCCTCGCAAGCCTCTTCCGGTTCACCCGAGGTGTCGCCGTTCTTGCAGAACCTGGCGTTCGACGTGGAGGGACAGACCAATCCCGGCGCGCGCATCGAATGGGCGGGCGCCCGCGTGGAGATGGATGGCAATGTGCGGCTGCGCGGCACCTGGGACCGCCCCGTCCTGCTGGGTCACATTCATTTGCTGGGCGGGCAGATGGCGTTTCGCGGCAATGCGTTTGATCTGACGCGGGGCGACATCGACTTCGCCAATCCGTTCCGGCTCGATCCGGACCTCAACGTCGAAGCGGTGTCCACGATCAATCAGTATCAGGTCACCATCGACTTTTCCGGCACCGCCAGCCAGCTTTCGATGAATTATCGTTCCGAGCCTCCGCTGCCGGACTCGGACATCGTCGCGTTGCTCGCGCTCGGCAGCACGGGGGAAGCCGGCGGATTTGGCACGCAGCCCGGCGGGTCGCAGAGCTTCGGCGCGACGGCGCTGCTGTCGGAGGCGATTTCGACCGGAGTCGGAGGGCGCATCGAGCGGCTGTTCGGCATCAGCCAGTTTCGCGTGGATCCGTTCGTGGCCGGCACGGCCACCGAGCCGAACGCCGCGGCGCGCGTCACGATTCAGCAGCACGTCGCGCGCGATCTGACGATCACGTACTCGACCAATGCGGCGACTTCGAACCAGTATCAGATGATCCAGGTGGAATACACGGTGAAACGCGATCTCTCCGTGATCTTTCTGCGGGACGTCAACGGCACCTACGGCCTGGACATCAAGTGGGTGCGGCGCTTCAAATAATCTCCGGGAATCAGCTATTCCGGCAGCAAGAACAGGGATTCGGGCGAAAGCCGCACGTGCCAGGGAAGCGGACGCTCGCGGAAGAGCTGCCACTTCTCCTTGAAGACCTCGGCCTGGAGATGCGCTTCGCCGCCTGCTTCCGGCGGCCGGTGGAGATGCAGATAGAGCGTGATGCGGAAGGGTGTCTCGGACGAGCGCGCGAGCCAGCAGGGAAACACGTTGTCCTCGGGCGCGGCTTTGGCCGAGGACTCGACGAAATCGATGTGATGCGCGCGAATCCCCACGTGCGCGGCCGGGCGCGGGAGCGCCTGTGCCACGCGGAGCTGGCAGCCCCAGTCGGTTGCTTCGACGACATGGTCCGAGATCGTGCGGGCGCGCGAGAAATTCTTGCAGCCGGTCAGGCGCGCCACTTCGAGCGTGGGCGGATGCCGGAAAATCTCTTCCTTCGCGCCGAAAGCCGCCACCCGCCCGCGGGAGAGCACCAGCAACTGTTGGCCGAGGCGGTACGCTTCTTCGATATTGTGGGTCACCAGCAACGCCGGCCGCTGGTATCCGGCGAACGTTTCCTGGAGCAGCGCCTCCACCTGGCTGCGCAGGTGCGTGTCGAGAGCCGAGAGCGGCTCATCGAGCAGCAGCGCCTCCGGATCGATCGCCAGGGCGCGCGCCAGGGCGGCGCGCTGCTGTTCGCCGCCGGAAATCTCGCGCGGGTAGCGCTGTGCGAGCCCGGTGAGGTGCATGCGCTCCAGCAGCTCCGCGAGGCGATGGGTGCGTTTCTCGCGGGGTAAATGAGCCAGGCCGAAGGCGATGTTTTCGGCGACGGTGCGGTGCGGAAACAGGGCGTAGTGCTGGAAGAGCAGGCCCACGCGACGCTGGCGCGCCGGGATGTGGATGCGGCGTTCGAAGTCGGTGAGCGTGCGGCCATCGAGCGCGACACGGCCCTGATCGGCGCGCTCCAGCCCGGCCACGCAGCGCAGGAGCATCGTCTTGCCGGAGCCTGAGGGGCCCAGAATCGCCAGGGGGCCGTTGCCGGCTGAAAACGACACGTCCAGGGTGAAGTCCGGCAGCTTCTTCGCGATTTGGATTTCCAGTGCCACGTTAGCGCCGCATCAGCCGCGCGCGCGCCGGTGCGGGGGCGTGGGCCCAGTAGTAGAGTCCGCCGAGCAGCGCGAAGGAAATGACCACGTCAATCAGGCACCACGCCAGGGCGCGCCGGATGTCATCGGATTCCACCGCGAAGTAGATGGCGATGGGGATGGTGGCCGTCCTGCCGGGAATGTTGCCGGCCAGCATCAGCGTGGCTCCAAATTCTCCGAGAGCGCGCGCGAAGGAAAGAATCGCGCCCGCCAGGACGCCCGGCCAGGCCAGGGGCAGCGCGACTTCGCGGAACAGGCGCCATTCGGAAGCGCCCAGCGTCCGCGCGGCTTCCAGGTAATGCAGGTCCACCTGTTCGAGCGCCGCGCGCGCCGTCAGGTACATCAGCGGAAACGACACCACGGCGGCGGCGATCACTGTGGCGGGCCAGGAGAACACCACCGTGGCGCCCAGGCGCAACAGCAATTGCCCGAGCGGGCCATTGCGCCCGAAAAGCAGCAAGAGGAAAAATCCCACGACAGTAGGAGGTAAAACCAGGGGAAGGAGGAAGATTCCATCTACCAGCGCCATTAGGGGGCCGGTCCGGCGCTCGCGCCAGGCAGCCGCGGCCAGCCCGGCGGCCAGTGTAATCAGCGTGGCCGCGCTGCTGGTCTTCAGCGAGATCCAGATCGGGGACCAGTCCATCGGGGTCGTCAGCGTCATCGGCAAAGGATTGTAGCTGGATCAGTTCTTTTCGTCCCGTTTTTCCGGCGCCGCGAAGCCGTATTTCGCAAAGACGGCACGGGCCTCGGCGCCGCCCAGGAACTCGAGGAACTCGCGCGCGGCGGCGGGCTCAGTGGCATTCTTCACGATCGCCGCCGGGTAGAGAATCGGCTCGTGCGAAGCCGCGGGCGCCGTCGCGACGATGCGCACCTTGGAAGAGATTCGCGCGTCGGTCTGGTAGACGATTCCCGCGTCGGCGTTGCCTGTCTCAACGTAGGTCAGCACCTGCCGGACGTCCTTGGCGTAGACGGCCTTCTTTTCCGTCACCGCGGCCAATCCCAGAAGTTCGAGTGTTTGCCGCGCGTACATTCCCGCTGGAACCGTGCTCGCCTCTCCGAGCGCGATGATCTTGACCTCGGGACGCGCCAGATCCTGGAAACTCCGCACCGCGCCGGAGCCGGCCGGCACAATCAGGACCAGTTCATTGGCGACCACGGTGCGGCGCGTTCCCGCCGCGATCAATCCCTGCGATTCGAGCGCGTCCATCTGCTTTTCGGCGGCTGAAAAAAAGATGTCCACGGGAGCGCCCTGCTCGATCTGATGCTGGAGCGTTCCCGATCCGGCGTAATTGAACGTGATCTTTGTTCCGGGATGGTTTTGCTCGAAGATCCGGCCCAATTCATCGAGGGCGTCCTTCAGGCTGATCGCCGCGGAAACGACGACGGAACGCGCCGGTGCCGCCGCGGGGCAGGGAACGGTGAGGCCGCTGGCGGCAACGAGGAACGCGAGCAGTGCTATCCCCGTGCCGAGCCGCGGCCTCTTCCAGATCGGTTTCCTCCGCCCGCAGAGACCTTGCATCGGTCTATTCGCCTACTGCTGGGGCGCGGGGGCGGGTTGCGCCGCGGGAGCGGCTTCCGGAGCCGGCTTAGCCGCAGGCGCTGCGCTGGCAGCGGCGGGAGCCTGTTCCGGCTTCGCGCCCGGTGCCGGTGCCGGCGTGGGAGGACGCAGCATGGCCTTCAGCTCGGGGTATTCGTCCGACATCCCGTTCAGAATGCCGATGGCGGCGTTCCGGCCAATCTCGATGCCCGCCTGTTGCGAGTCGCGTTCCACGTCGGGGAGCGCCTTCATGGCCTTCTGTCCCACGGGCGATTCATAAAACTTGATCAGGCCGCGAATGTCCTCGGTGGAAAAATTGCGCGCGTAGATGTGGACCATGGCGTCGCTCACCGAGCCAGGGACGTGGCTGGCGGCAAACTTCTGGCCGAAGCTGTCCATGAATTTCGGCAGGCGGTCGGCCTGGATGGTGTGGCTCATGGCCGAGCGCACTTGATTGGTGACGAATTCGGTGACGCCGTCGCCGAGCTTCGATTCCTGCGTCAGATCCATCAGGCGGACAATGGCCGCCTGCTTTTCGGGATCGACCTTGTCGTCCGCGGGATTGGCGGGCGCCGCGGGCTTCTTGGCCGCCGCATGCGCGGGTTGCGCCGGAGTCCCGGGCTGGTGCTGCGCCGCCGGCTTCGGCTGCGTCTTCGCGGCGGGCGCCTGTGTGGCGGGCGCCTGCGCGAGCGCCGGGCCCGCGATGAACATCACGGCTACGATCAGGGCAGTTCTGAATTTCATGCGTTTCTCCTGGTGTTTCGGTCCGGGCTCTCCGTGCTGCCCCGCCGAGCAAGTCTTCCATGCTACCGGACAGCGCACGGATATGCAATTTGCGGAGAGAAGGGTGGTGGCTCAGTTTCCGAGAATCCGGCTTACCAGGCACTGCGCCAAGTCGTTGATACATTCGGTTTCGGCTTGATGGCATTTTCGCGAAACACAGAGAGACAACAGCCCAAAACGATGCTTGGCTCAATATGGAAGCTCAATTTTCAAGAGGAGATGACGCCTCTGCAGTGCTGCTTTCGCACTGAGTAAACAACGATTGTGGCAATCTGCGGCGCCCGTTTCGGTATAGGTATACGCCGGTGCGGCCGGAAAGGCGTCGTTACGCCGCGGCGCCAGAGGTGCCGATTCAATCCGCAGGGCAAGATCAAGGCGAGAGGGAACCGCTGGTACGGCTAACCTATCGCACGATCTCAAGCGATATCGATTCGACAAATTCAGAGCCGGCGAAGGCACCCCTGAACTTACATGCCGCGCACTGTATCGTGTACATCCCTTCGCGCAACTCCTTCTGACTCTTCTTCCGGGCTTCATGCACGTGTCTGCGGAGAGGGGCGCCGCACTCGGGGCACTTGAAGAACAATATGTAAACAAACCGAATATGTTTCGAGACTTTTACGGTTTTCATCTCTCTCCCCCTAATGCTGTTTCCAAGCCCGTTCGACCGCGGCTTCCAACTCAATTTGTCTCAACTTCACCCACGGAGCGTAATGCTTCTGAGTTGTACTAATCCTAATGGTCGCTGGGACTGTATTGTACCGCGACGGCGTTTTCCTGCAAGCTGCATGCCGAGCCGAGGCTGTTCGCTTCGGCGAGCCCGCAGCGGTTATCGGAAAGTGGCCCACTACCGCAGGAGCGTTTTGGTGGCGGGGGCGCGCTGGGCTGTGATAGTTTCAGCAGTGCCCAAGGAAGAGGGTCTGCCCTTGGCGGAGACGAATTCCCTTTTGCGCGGAGGCTGGGGGCTGTGCTTGGCAAAGGCATGCGAATGAGCGGTAGCAATAGCGGCAGCAGCCGCGCGGGCGTCCGCGCGCACGGCGGGCCGCGCGTCCTCCAGGAACCCATCCGCGGATGAGCAACGCGGCGCCTGAACTTTCCATCGTCATCCCCGCCTACAACGAGGAGAAGCGGCTCGGGCGCACGCTCGCGCGCCTGCGCGACTATTTCGCCAGCCACGCGCCGGGGCTCGACGGAATCGAGATCGTGGTTGTGGACGACGGCTCGGCCGACGGGACGGTGCGGGTGGCGCAGGAATGGGCGCGCGAGATGCCGGCGGTGCGTCTGGTATCGAACGGCGAGAACCGCGGCAAGGGCTACAGCGTCCGGCACGGCATGCTCGAAGCCCGGGGGCGCATCGCGCTGTTTACCGACGCCGATCTCTCCTCGCCGATCGAGGAATCGGAAAAGCTGCTGGGCGCGCTCGCGGCCGGCCACGACATCGCCATCGGCTCGCGCGCGCTCGACCGCTCGCTGATTGCGGTGCGCCAATCGCGTGCCCGCGAACTCGCCGGCATGATTTTCAACGGCTTCGTGCGGATTCTGACGGGCCTGCCGTTTCACGACACGCAGTGCGGCTTCAAGGCCTTCGTGCGCGAGCGGTGCAGTGTTGTCTTCGAGCAGCAGCGGATCGAGCGCTTCGGCTTCGACCCCGAGATTCTGTTCCTCGCGCGCCGCCACGGACTGCGCGCCGCCGAAGTGGCCGTCCGCTGGGCGCACGATCCCGCGACGAAAATTCACATGCTGCGCGACAGCCTGCTGATGTTCAGCGACCTGCTCCGCATCCGCTGGAACTGGCTGCTGGGCCGCTACCCGCGGCGGCGCGCCTGAAAAAGCGCCGCATCCCTGGCGGCGCGATCCCTACTTTTTCGGCTGCGCGGTTGGGGGCAGCAGGCCGTTGAGGCGGAGATAGACCGAGGCCGTGGCGTAGTGGTCGCCGTAATCCTCGGCGAAGATGATCATGACGCCGCCGCGAGATGCGAGTCGGCCTCCGAAAAACGGCACCTGCTCGCCGAGTTTCGAATCATCCACTTTCGCCAGCGACTGCGTACAGAACGCAAACGACGCTTTCAAGGCCGCGACCAGCGTGTCTTTCGGGTCGGTGTCCTTGGGCGAGGCCGATTTCGGCATTTCCGCGCCGGAAATCATCGAGCAGAAGCGATAGTTGGCGTCCGCCATGTGCGCGACGAGATGCCCGAAGGTAATCTGCGGCGGGGTAGGGCGGAAGCTGTACTTGTCGGCGGGCATGGCCTCCGCCGCGGCCACGGTGTTATGGGATTCCGTCTCGACCAGCCGCCGCAGCCCGTTGGAAACGGGATTCGCTTCCGGGGATGCCGTTTGCTGCGCGCCGGCCGCAAAGGGCAGGAGCAGCAGGGCCGCCAGTCCCAAGATCATTCGCTTCATGGTGTCTCCTCCTGGAGTTTCGTGCGCCCCCAAGGATAGCCTCTGCGCATAGGTCTCACAAGAGGCCGCCACGGTTGCGCCAGGGGTTGCCGGCGGAGAACGCTTTGTAATGCAAAGTACTTGACATAGAGAGGGGCCATGATACCCTGCGGGCATGACGCCTCCCGAACTCCGCCAGCCCCGCACCGGCAACCCCGTCGCGCTCGACGACCGCGCCCGCGACAATCTGCGCTTTATCCGCGAGACCATGGAACGTGCCGGATCGTTTACCGCCGTGCCGGGATGGGGAGGCGTGGCCATCGGCATCACGGCGCTGGGCGCGGCGGCGATTGCCTCGCGGCAGACGTCCTCGCTGGCCTGGCTGGTGACCTGGCTGGGCGAACTCGTCGTGGCCGTCTGCATCGCGGCGTGGGCGACTTTCTCGAAGGCGCGCGAGGCCGGCGGCTCCCTGTTTTCCGGGCCGGGCCGGCGCTTTGTGTACAGCTTCGCGCCGCCGCTGTTTGTGGGCGCGGTGCTGACCGTCGTGCTGGCGCGCATCGGCTACACCGAAGCCGCGCCGGGGATGTGGCTGCTGCTCTACGGCACGGGCGTGGTGACCGGCGGCGCGTTTTCGATTCGCATTGTGCCGCTGATGGGGCTGTGTTTCATGGTGCTCGGGACGGTGGCGCTGTTCTGCCCGTGGAGCTGGGGCAATGCGTTTTTGGCCGGAGGATTCGGGGTGCTGCACATTGCCTTCGGAGGGTTGATTGCGAGGAAATATGGCGGCTAAGAGTGGTGCGGTCCGCGCGGGACGGGAGGAAAAAAGCAAGCGAGGCGCGCCGACTCCGCGCGGGAGGGAATCGGCGGCGGCGAATCTCGACCGCATGGTGCACGAGCGCACGCGCCTCGCGATCGTGAGCGCCCTGGCTGTGAATCCCTCGCTGACGTTCAATGAACTCAAGGGGCTTCTCAAGGTCACCGACGGCAACCTGAGCGTGCATGCGCGAAAGCTGGAGGAAGCCGGCTACCTCGGTTGCGACAAGTACTTCGATGGCCGCGTCCCCAAGACCGAGTTCTGGCTGACCGTCACCGGGCGCAAGTCGCTGCAGCGATATTTGGACCGCATGGAAGAGATTATCCGGGCAACCCGGCAGGGCTGATTTTTTTTGAATGCTTGCTTTGCAACACAAAGTTATTTGTAGCAAGGATGGTTGCCGGTCGCTGCCGGCCAGAGGCGGAACCGGGGAAGGAAGGCCGAATGAACGCTGCGGGAGACAACGGCAAAGCCAAGCTGCACGTCGCCATCATCATGGATGGGAACGGGCGCTGGGCGCGTAGCCACGGGCTGCCGCGGGTGGCCGGGCATCGCGAAGGCGCCAAGGCGGTGCGGCGGGTGATCGAGGCGGCGCCGGACCTGGACATCGGCACGCTCACGCTCTACGCCTTCTCCAGCGACAACTGGCGCCGTCCGCGTCCCGAAGTGGAGGCGCTGATGCGGCTGTTCCTGCGCTACCTGCGGTCGGAGGCGGAGGAATG
>JAIQGD010000067.1 GCA_020072765.1 Terriglobia bacterium | reverse complement strand
CGAGGTCCGTGACCCAGCCGTTCCCTATCGATTCCCCGATCAAGGCCGCCAGGCGCGGATTGCACAGCTTCAGCCACCTTCGCAGAGCGAGATCTTCAGATTCGGTCATCACTCGTACGGCAACGGCAGAAGCCGCGAGCGCTGAAGCTCGTTCGAGCACTCGCCCGATTTGCCCTTCGGCATCTACGTCCACGAACTCAAGGTGCAGTGGAACACGGCGCGCCAGTGCGCGGAAGTAGCGCGCGGGACTGCGGGGCGGGGGCGAAATGGCGCGCGGGGCGCTCGCAAAGTGTTGCGATTAGAACGGGTGCCGGCTGTTTGTTTTCAGCGAGTTGCGTCATTTTCTGTTTCCGCGTGTGTTGCGATTAGATTCTTCTTCGCCTTCCCCTTTTCGACGGCGGCCTGCGCGTTTTACCGGCCGCCCGGCCCCTCTGCAAGGCCCCGGCGGATTTGGCGCCGGCAACAAAAACAATCCACGCTAGCATGAAACGGAATTCGATTTCTATTGTGGAAACTACGTAGAAGTCCTAGTCACGAGCGAGGGATCGCGAAATACTGTATCTTGGCAGGCGAACGATGAAGACCACGCCCGGCATCGAGATTTCGATTCCTCATTTTGCGGAGCCGTTGCGCATCGAGCGTGTCGTGAGCGACTACACGGGCACGCTTTCGTTGGGAGGCAAGCTTGTCCCGGGAGTGGCGGAGCGTCTTCGCAAACTGAAGAGGCTCGTCGAGATTCATGTGGTCACCGCCGATACCCGTGGAACCGCTTGCAAGGAACTCGCCCGCGTGCCGCTGACGCCGCACATCTTGGAAGCGGGAGCGAGGCACGACATCCTGAAGAAGAATTACGCCGAGAAGCTGGGGCCTTCGCGTATCGCGGCATTGGGCAACGGCAACAACGACGCGCTGCTGCTGCGGGCGGTGAGGGATGCGGGCGGTCTGGCCATCGGAGTCGATAACGGTGAAGGCTGTTCGGTCGAGGCCATGCAGAGCGCCAATCTCTTTATCGTGAACATCGTGAACGCGCTGGATCTTCTGCTCGACCCCAGGCGTTGCATTGCCACCCTCCGCAAGTAGCCGCCTTCCCAAATACCTACTTGTCCTGAGTGAATGGGCCAACGATGCGCAGGTTCACTCGCAGCGAGTGCAATACACTAGCTTAGATTTGCTTGTCAGGCATGATTTTGCCGAGTCTCAGGGTTCACATCCGCCGTGAGTGTGTGCACCACTTCTGCGTAACAACCATCAATTGCCGCGTAAGCTTCAGCTAGGCGATCGCCCATGGTTGAGGATTCAGCTCGGTTCGCGCTCGGCTGTAGATCCGCCGCGATTCGATAAAATTCTCGCAACAGATTCTTATAGCGGTGCACCAAGACAAATACGTTGTCAGATTCTAAATCGACACGATATCGGAACACCATGTCTTCAAGTTCCCTCACTCGAGCAACCAGTTCTTGGAGTGAATCGGCGGAGACCCCGGCTTGCAAAAGATCGCGCGCCATATTTCGTGTGCGATAACTTGATTCGATGAGTTTTGGATATGCCTCAAGACGGCGGTTTGCAATCTCCTGTTTAGCATGAACCTGCAGTTCGAGGTTGGCTTTGAACTGTGCCAACTGGCGTTGAAAGTGATGCTCAATTCGCTTCGTGAGATATGTCTGAAAACATAGGGTCGTGAGAGCGGAGACGCCCAGGGATGTGAGAGCCGAGGTGACAAGAGTTGGATCCATGTTGAACCTTTCAATCAAGGAAATCGCTTTCGATAGTAAGCATCTCCTTGCTCTCTTCAAATATCCCCAATCGTTCAAGAAACTCCGCGGCATCCTGGTGGCGCTGAAGTCCAAGACGAAGGGTCGGATAGTTACCTCGAAGGCGTAAGAGGCATTTTGCAAATGACTCAGGCGACCGATGGTATGCCGCTCCAGTGTGTATGAGCAGGACATCGGGTTGAACATTTTCTACTGCCGTTGAGATCATCGCGTAAAGTAAGTCTGTGTTTGGACGTGTGTGCGGCGAAGGTAATGCAAACCGCTGGTGGAATTCGTATGGCCTGAGGCGTTGGTCCTGCCTCATTCTCTCGTAACGATTTTGGCTCACATCATCGTCCCAAGAAAAAATGACCAGAACTCTCGTAAGGCCCTCCCTGGGTTCGCGCAAGCCTGCTGCAAGAGTCGCCCGACCTGCTGCCGAGTGGCCCACCGTCAAAGTCCCGTACGCTTCTACGAATCTGTCAATATCATCCGGCACTATATCGTACCACTTCACCGACTACACGGAGCACAAGCACTGAATTCCGGGAGTGCCCAAGCCGTGCCATGAGCGAGGGTGGAATGGGTTTGTCGCGTGGCGTACCGGAACAGCTCGCACGTCTTGTAACCCGGCAGGGCGCAGCGAGCAGCGCCCCTACGGGAGATGGCGGGCAGGCTTTGCAGGCGGTCGTCAGGGGCTAAAGAGCCTACGTGGCAACTGGGATTAACATCCGCCAGCGGCTAAAGCCGCATTCATTTTGCGGTCGTGGCGGCACGGCTGAAGCCGTGCCCTGACGCGAGACTGTGGATTCGCGAGCGCGTTTGTTGTATTTTCTGGCGTGGGATGGCCCAACCGTCTCAGGAGCCGCGACGATGATGAAGGAACTGCCGTTATCGAAGGTGTACCAGTTGCTGGAACCGGGGCCGGTGGTGCTGCTGACGACCGCGCGCAAGGGCCGCGCCAACGTCATGACCATGTCCTGGCACATGATGGTGGAGTTTGAGCCGCCGCTGGTGGCCTGCGTGGTCAGCGATAGGAACCACAGTTTTGCGGCGCTGCGCGCCACCGGGGAGTGTGTGATTGCCATCCCCGCGGTCAAATTGGCGCCCAAAGTCGCGCAAGTGGGCAACTGCTCCGGCCGCGACGTCGACAAGTTTGCGGCCTTCGGGCTGACCGCCCTGCCCGCCGAGAACGTGGCGGCGCCTCTGGTGGCGGAGTGCTTCGCCAATCTGGAATGCCAGGTGGTCGATACGCGTTTCGTCAACCGATACGGTCTGTTCATCCTCGAGGTGGTGAAAGCCTGGAGAGACCCGGCGCAGAAACATCCCAAGACCATCCACCATCATGGATACGGCAGGTTCGTTGTCGATGGCAAGACGATCCAGCTGCAATCCAAGATGCGGTGACCTGCTCGACCCCACGCGCTGCAAAGCGACTCTCCGCCGGTGACCTCGCCCGAGAGGGGAAACCCAGGGAACCTGGTTGCACTTTGAGGCGTTGACGGTTACGATTTCGTCCGTTGGCGAGCGGCGACGTTCCGTCAGCATGGCTTTTTTTCAGGAAGCGGAACAGTTGATGCCGGCGCGGTCCATCTGGAATGGGGCGCGTCACGGGAGACTTCGATGAAGAGAGTGTACACGGCTGTGATGGCGGTAACGGCGGTGCTGCTGCTCGCGAGCGCCGCACAGGCGCAGGTGACGCTGAACTCCGTGCGAGTCGGCGCGAAAGACTCGATCGCCTTGGCGAAGTTCTACGAAGCCGCGTTCGGCATGTGGGAGGTCAATCGGATCAATGCGCCCGGAGGACCGGAGATTTTCGTGAACTTCGGTGCGACGAGCGAGGCGGCCAAGGCCAACAAGAGCGAGCCGATCGTGATCATGCATCGCGATTCCGACGACCTGAAGGACGAGATTCCGCACGTGATCCTGAACGTGAAGGACATGGCGGCGACCGTCGCGGCCATCAAGGCGGCGGGCGGCTCGATGGCCGGCGATCCCCGCGCTTTCGGAAATACCGGCATCGTCATCGGCATCGCGGTCGATCCGGTTGGGAACCGCGTGGAGCTGATTCAACGCCCCTGAAGCAGCGCTGGTAATTCCCTGTCCCTTGGAATCGCTTCTCAGGCGGCCGGTTTCGCCCGGCGAAGCAAGCTTCGCCGTGGAACTCACGGGAAGGACGCCACGGCGCAGAAAAGCGGCGGCAAGCCGCCGCACTCCAAAGAGTTGTCTCTTCGGGAGGGGTAACCTCGGTTGCGAGGGTTTCCAGTTCGTCGAACGTGCCGCAATCGTCGCGAACGGATTGACCCACGACGGGTTGTGGCCGGCGGATCGCAGTCAACTGCGGATTTCAGGTCTATGGCTTTTTCGTTGCCTGGATCGACTCGATGTAGGCGGTCAGGTCGCGCACGCGTTTCTCCAGAAGCTTGGGGCGGTCTTTCAGAAGGTAGAAGACGTTGCCCCACGCGGGCATTTCGGGAGTCCCGTGGGCGCGAATCGAGTCTTTGTTGTAGATCGCGTTCCGGATGCGGTCGGCGGGAAACTTCCCGGCGTTGCGCTCGCTGAGTTCGGTCAGGTCGGCCGGTGGCACGCGCCGTTCCGGCTCGACGGATTGCGGATCGTACATGATGCCTCGCGAGGGAGCGCCGTGTGCGCCCTTGGCGTCCACACCGTGGCAGGTCGAGCAATGTTGGTGGAACAGCTCTTTGCCCGCAGCGATATTGGCGCGGGGGCCGGTTTTCGCGGGCGTTTGGGCGGAAGCGACGAAGCCAGCGCTGATCATGACTGCGAGAATAGCCAGTCGAATGTAGTGCATAAAACACCCTCCTTCTTTCCCCGGGGCGTTACAAACGTGGATGCTACAAACATCTTCCTTCCCCGTATGTGACCCGGGTCACAGGCGCACGTGACCCCCTCACACGCGGCGGTACCGCTTCGCTGGCTGCGCGGAGGACAGCGCTTCATCCCGAGCGCCTATCCTCTAGTAAGTGCGGCAGGGGGCAGCAAGCAGCGCCCCTACAGCGGATGGCAAGCGGTTTTCTCAGCCGGTTCTCAGGGGCGAAAGAGTCTGGGTGGCAACTGGAATTTACGTCCCTCAGCGGCTGAAGCCGCGCTCATTTTGCCGTAATTGCGGCACGGCTGAAGCCATGCCCTGACGCAAAACTGAGAGACCTTCCGCAGCAGGAAAAGGGCCCACCCTCAAAAGCCGAGGGTGGGGCACCCGACAGATCCGAGGCGAAAGGCCGGGCCACCCGCCTGGTGAAAACACGGGATTCCACCGGCTTGTGATTTTGCTCACAACCGAAGAACGACTGCCCATGAAACAATCGGGCGCTGGGTTGTTCCACCGTGAGCAATGAGCGCCTATTTTTGCCAGAAGCCGACAGCGCCTTCTGTTGTGGGGCTGATTTCGCATTCCCTGCGCGCCGCACCTCCGCGTGCACGCCCTCTCTCCCTCGCGCATCGTTGGGAAGCGTCGGGAATGGGCAGCAATCTCAAGGTGACGGGTATTGCAGATAAGGAGTTCCCTCATGAATTCGCGCCGACAGGACGCACTCGATTACCACGGCGGCGGCCGCAAGGGCAAGATCGCGGTTGTGGCGACCAAGCCTTGCCGCACCCAGGCGGACTTGAGCCTGGCCTACACGCCCGGAGTGGCTGAACCTTGCCGCGAGATTGCCCGGTCGCCCGAGCTGAGCTACGAGTACACCGCGCGGGGAAACCTGGTCGCGGTGGTCTCCAATGGCACGCGGGTTCTGGGCCTGGGAAACATCGGAGCGCTGGCGGGAAAGCCCGTGATGGAAGGCAAGGCGGTGCTCTTCAAACGTTTCGCCGATGTCGATGTTTTTGATCTGGAGGTGAACTCGGAGAAACCCGAAGACGTCATCCGGTTCTGCCAGCTTCTCGAGCCGACCGTGGGCGGGATCAATCTCGAAGACATCAAGACACCGGATTGCTTCGTGATTGAAGACACTTTGCGGAAAACGATGTCGATTCCCGTGATGCATGACGACCAGCACGGAAGCGCCATCATTTCGGGAGCGGCATTGTTGGGCGCACTGGAAATCGTGGGCAAAAAGATTGACCAGGTGCGCGGGGTGTTCGTCGGCGCGGGAGCAGCGGGGATGGCTTGCGCCGGACATTATCTCCGGCTGGGCGTCCAGCGGGAACGCATGCTCATGGTCGATACCAAGGGTGTGATTTACACCGGGCGCACCGAAGGCATGAATCCCTACAAGGCGCGGTTTGCCCGGAAGACGGAATTGCGGACCTTGACGGAAGCGTTGCGCGACGCCGACGTCCTGGTGGGATTCTCGGCGAAGGGTGCGGTGACCCCGGACATGCTGAAAGTCATGGCGCGTCGTCCCATCGTGTTTGCGCTCGCCAATCCCGATCCGGAGATTACGCCGGAGGATGCGCGAGGCGCTCGCGACGATCTCGTCATAGCCACCGGACGCTCCGACTATCCCAATCAGGTGAACAATGTGCTCGGGTTTCCGTTCGTCTTCCGCGGGGCACTCGATGTCCGCGCCCGCGCGATCAACGAAGAGATGAAACTCGCCGCGACGCATGCCTTGGCGGCGTTGACCAGGGAGGATGTACCACAATCGGTCTGCCAAGCCTACGACGTGGAAAGAATCCAGTTTGGGCCTGAGTACATTGTCCCCAAACCGTTCGATCCGCGGGTATTGGTGTGGGTCGCCTTGGCCGTCGCGCGGGCGGCCATGGAAACAGGCGTGGCACGGCGGCCCGTTGATCCCGAACAATACCGGGAGCGGCTGGAGCGGTTGGGAACGTGGCTCATGCTTCCCAGTTCATATTCCTATCCTCCGGCGGCGAGCGCCGGAGAACCTCACTCTTAGCTGTTTGCGGAAGAAGTTATCATCGGCGCCGCAGGGGTTAAAACCCCCGCAACCCGGCGGCCTTCGGCGAAGGCCGCAGAAGGCGGTCAGCGCTCGAGAATGTCCTTAAAAGCGTTGAGCGCAACCTTCTTGGGCTGGCGATCGACGAGGAAGTCCACGGTGCGCGTGGAATTACCGACCAGGGCGACCTGGCCGAGGCGCGCCATGCCGTTTCCAAAGTCGGCGAAGACGGGAACGAACATGGCGAAATGGTCGTCCACCTCGCTTTGGGTGATCTCGGCGCGGATGCGGAGATGGCCCGCGTCGGCCGGCTGCACCGTGTATTGGAAGTGATAGCGCGGCACCTGGGTGCCATAGACCCACTCGCCGAAGAACCAGTCGAGGCGCCCATTCTGCTGCAGGTCCATCTGCTTGGTCATGTGCTTTTCGGCGATGGCCTTGAAGGACTCGGTGGAGGCGGGTGTGTCGCGGTGGCTTTCCATGAAGTCATGCATCATGTCGATGAAGGCCTGGTCGCGATTGCCGGGGGAGCCTCCGTCGGCGTACATCAGCGAGCGCAGCATGAGCAGGACGTAGGCACCCTTGGAATAGGTATCGCCCTGATAGGCTTGCGCGGTCCGGGGGGATACGAGACGCAGGCCCAGCCACAGCGGGCCGGCGTCGTTGGGCGCGACGCCGAAGTCATTTTTTTCGAGGATGCGCTTGCGCTGGCGCTCCCAGAAATCAATATAGTCCTTCTGCCACTTCGGCCCGACGGCCTGTTCCAGGAACAAAGCAGCGGCAAATTCGGCAAAGCCTTCCGAGAGCCACTGGTCGTGATAGGAGGCCCAGCCGACGCCGTGGCCGAACCACTGATGGGCCACCTCGTGCGGCGTGACTTCCTGGACGAAGCCCGTAAAGTCCGTGTCGATGTGGCCGAAGAGCAACCAGCGCTGGGTGGAGTCGATGTAGGCGGAAATGGGCAAGTAGACCAGGCTGGGCCAGGACTGGCCGAAGTTGAAATTGGGCTGTTCGGTGACGCCCACGTTGTCGTAGGGAGCCCTGCCGAAGTAGAGCGTGCACAACTGCATCTGGGCGCGCGTCTGGTCGAGGGCGTATTGCGTCATCTTGGCGGGGGACATGGCGCCGAGAGACGCGCTTTCTTTATACGACGACAGAGCATCGGGCAGGTCGGTCAAATAATATCCGGAGATGTTGTAGTGGGTGATGGTGTCGGGCTCATCGATCTTTTTGTATTGACCGTAGTTGAAGCCCGCAACGGCCACCGGCACCGGCGTCACCCAGTGGGTGACGGCCAGGCCACCGTCGGTGGATTCCCCTTCGAGTTTGCCGACGCTGATGACGACATTGGAGCGGGGAACCTTGAAGGTGAGATCGTAGAGGGCTTTTTCACTGAAGCCGTTGAGGTTGGGATACCAGGATTGGCGCGCGCCGACGTAGTAGCTTCCATTGCCGGCGTTGGACAAAACTTTGTCGCCGACGTATTCGACCGTGATCGAATGTTCCTTGCCCATGGCCGGGGCTTCGTCGAGGATGGCGTAGAACGAGCCGTCTTCCTTCTTGTCTTCCTGAATGAAATGCAGCTCCCGGCCGTTCTGATCGGTGACGCGCGCGACGCGCAGTGTGGGAAGCAGCGCGAACTTGAGCACGCGTTCGCCGGGGACGAGGGGCTCAAAGGTGATCGTGGCGCGGCTGTACAGGTGATCGTTCTTGGCGATGATGGTTTCGATGTTGTAGCGGCGGGTGGCGAACAGCCGCCGGTCCTCGCGCGCATTCGCGGTGTGGGCCTGGAGCTCGGAGAGCAAGTGTTCGGAGTACCAGACGCCGTCGTCCATTGCCGCGCCGTCGTAATTGATGAGCGCCACTTCCTCGGGGGAATCCAGTTGCGGAAGGGCGCCCACGCGCGCGCGCATGAAGAAACGCAGGTCCTTGTGAGGCTTGCCGTGCATGTAGGCGTTGAAGAACGGAGGGTGTCTGGGGTTGTAAATCGCGGCGAGCACGTCGGCATCCACGTTGTCGATCGTGTCGTTCTCGAGCAGCGCCTGGGTGATCCCTTCGGGAGCTTCGTGGCGCTGGCGCACCCTATTCTTCCAGTCGTGAAAGGCGGCGGCGGCTTCGGGGGGCGTGTCGGCCTGGGCGCCCAAGGCCGCCGCGAATTGCGGGTAGATGCCACCGCTGAAACGGAAGACGACTTCGGTGAAGTCCTCCTCGGCGGCGGGGCCGCCGGAGCGCCGGATCATTTCGCGCAAGTCGATGCCGCCGAGGGGTTTGAGCGTGAAGTGTCCCTGGCCGACGAAAATGGCGCCGGTTTCGAATTTGTCGACCAGGCCCAGGAGGGTGATGGTTCCGGACTTCAACTCAAAGGTTCCGACGTCCACGGTCAGGGTGAAGTGTTCGCAGCGGTAGGTGTTGCCCAGGCCGAGATCGCGGAGCTGGCGGTAGGCGGGGTCTGAATTCGCGAAGGCGGTGCTCATGGCGGTCACGTTGACGCGCGTCTGCTGCGCGGTGATGGTCAGGCTCACGGGGAGCTCGGCGGCGCCGTGCAGGTCCACCGGGGTGACCAGATCGTCGAAACCCTCCTTGGCAACGCGGACCGAATATTTTCCCGGATGCAGATTGGGCGCGGCGAACGCGCCGGATTTGTCGGACGTGAGGACGAGGGGCTGGGAGAGGTCGCCGCCCGTGATTTCGATGCGCGCAGCGACGACCACGGCGCCGGAAGGATCCTTGACCGTGCCGGAAATCGTGTCCGCGCGCAGGTGCGTGGCAAGAGTCAGAAAGAACAGCGCCAGGATGGGGGCAGAACAGAAGGCGAGTCGCGGGAGGCGCCGGAGCATTCTCGGCGCGAGGGAGGAGTTCCGATTACGACTGGCCGGATGCGCTTTCTCCGTTTGGTTCATGGGTCCCCGGATAAGAGTGCCGCGCGAAGTTTCGGGTGGCTTCGGGTGGATTCCTCTGCCGCCCGGTGGCCAAGAAACGCCAACAATTTCGAGACACTTGTAGCGCAGCCCCGCACGGAAAGCAATAGCGGCAAGGACCGTAATTACAGGTTCGGTGTCTACCCCACGTGGTAACTCCTCCGCACCGCTTCTGGTCTCCCACTTCTCTGCGCCGGGCGGCAAAGAGATCGCGGCGAACGGCATCCTGGTGATAGGATTCCTCTCATGAAGAAGAAACCGATCACGCGGCGCGACCTGCTGCGCGGGGCGGGTGCGGGACTGGTGGCGCTGGCGGCCGGCCGGGGCGGCGACCAAGCCGCGGAGCCGCGCACCAAGCCTCCCAACATTGTGTTTATTATGGCGGACGATCTCGGCTATGCCGACGTGTCCTGCTACGGGCGTCCCGATCTGCGCACGCCGAACGTGGATGCGCTGGCGCGGCGGGGCGTGCGCTTTCTTCAGGCCTACGCCAATTCGGCGGTGTGCAGCGCCACGCGCACGGCGCTGATCACCGGCCGCTATCAATACCGGCTGCGCGTGGGCCTGGAAGAGCCCGTGGCGGGTAATCCCGATGTCGGCCTTCCTCCCGAGCAGCCCACGCTGCCGTCGCTGCTGAAAAAGGCGGGGTACAGTTCGACGCTGCTCGGCAAGTGGCACCTCGGCGTGCTGCCGAAGTTTGGCCCGCTGCAAAGCGGCTACGACCATTTCTACGGGTTTCGGGGCGGGGGGGTGGACTACTTTTCGCATTCCGTCGGCAAGAGCGACGATCTGTGGGACGACGACGTCTTGATCCATCAAGTGGGATATATGACCGAGCTGCTGGGCACGCGCGCGGTCGAGGTTGTGAACAACTACGCGAAATCCGCGCAGCCGTTTCTGATCAGCCTACATTTCAACGCGCCGCACTGGCCCTGGGAAGGCCCCGGCGATCAGGCGGAGTCCGAGCGGTTGCGCCAGCCGGGCAGCAAAGGCATCGCCGATTTCGACGGCGGGACGCAGAAGACCTACCAGCGCATGATCGAGGAAATGGACCGCCAGATTGGCCGCGTGCTGGGGGCTTTGGACGCCCACGAGCTCACGGAAAACACCATCGTCATTTTCACCAGCGACAATGGCGGCGAGCGCTTCGCCGATACCTGGCCGTTCACGGGGAAGAAGACGGAACTGCTGGAAGGCGGGCTGCGCATCCCGGCGATTGTTTGCTGGCCCGCGCGGATTCCGCAGGGCCACACCACCGATCAAGTTTCCATCAGCATGGATTGGCTGCCCACGCTGCTGGCCGCGGCCGGCGCGCAGCCCGATCCCGCCAGCCCGCCCGACGGCATGAATCTGCTGCCGGCACTGACGCAAGGTGTTGCGCCGGTGCCGCGCAAGCTTTTCTGGCGGTATAAGGCGAACCACCAGCGGGCCGCGCGCGACGGCGACTACAAATTTCTGAAAATCCTCGACAATACGTTTTTGTTCAACGTGGTCGAAGACCCCCTGGAGCGCGCCAACCTGAAGGACCGCCATCCGGACGTTTACCATCGTCTGGTGCGGGAGTGGTATGACTGGAATGCGTCCATGCTGCCGGAGATCCGGGAAAGCGTCACGGCCAGCTTCGACGGCGGGCAGCTGGCGGACCACTTCGGCGCGAAGAAGCCGGACCCGGCGCCCGATCTCCCCTCGCCGCCCGACGACTAGCCCGAATTTCACACAAGAACATCCGACGAGAAACGACCTGACGCGTACGGGTGCGTCTGATGCGCGAGGGTGGGCCACCCTGCAAGGCGCACAGCCAGGAGTGGCTGTGGCACGCAAGGCGCCCGCCTTCCCGATACAGTCCATCGGGACGCAGACGGCGCGGAAGGCGGCCGCTACAAAATCTACGGCGTAAGGGCGACGCAGCGAGCAGCGCCCCTGCAGCGGATGGCGAGGCGCGAGCTGTTCGTGGCGGCGGCTATTTCGGCTCCAGGATGAGGGGCAGGCCGTTCTTGGTGTTGCCGATGATGACGACCTTGGTGTTGGGGCTGTTGGCCAGCTTTTCGGTGGCCTCGATGCCTTTCCATTCCAGCAGCTGCTGGCTGATGCCCTGGCTGACGGTGGTCTGGAAGTCGCGGACGCCCTGAGCCTCGATGCGCTTGCGGTCGGCTTCCTGTTTTTCTTTTTGCAGAACGAAGGCCATGCGCAGGGCGTCCTGCTCGGCCTGCTGCTTGGCCTCGATGGCCGATTTGAGCATCTGCGGCAACTGGATGTCGCGCAGCAGGACGCTCTGGACCTCGACGCCGCGGGCGCTGAGCTGGTGGACAAGTTCATCATAAATTTTCTGGGCCACTTCTTCGCGGCCGCCGGTGTAGAGGGCGCTGGCGCTGTGCGCGGCAGTCACCGAACGGATGGCCGAGCGCATGTTAGGCTCGACGACCACGTCGACGAACTGCGGCCCGATCTTCTGATAAACCTCGGCGGCCTTCTCGGGATTGAGGCGGAACAGCAGCGAGGTATCCAGGGTCATCACCAGGCCTTCGTCGGAGGGCACGCTGGCAGTCTCCTTCAGCTCCTGCGTGCGGATAGACATGGTGTTGTTGCCCTTGAAGGGATTGACCAGGTGCGTGCCTTCCGGCAAAACCTCGCCGGTGACGCGGCCAAACAGCGTCAGGACGCCGACGTTGCCCGCCGGAACATACGCCACCGAGGCGTAGAGCAGAATCAGCAGCAGGATGCCCAGGAAAAGCATGCCCAAGCCGCCCGGCAGCACCCCGCGAATCTTGCCCAGGTATTCCTGCCCGAGATCATCGCCCGAACCCTGACGGAATGCAGTCATCATCCCCTCCTATTGAAAGAGTGTGCAGTTTACAAAGGGTGCAGCGCCATTCTACACGCACCGCGGCCGGAAGATAGCGGGGACGTGGCCTTGCTTCACCGAGTGCGGAGAGGGCCGGCGCGGGGCTTCAGGGGGTCATCCCCCGGGAAAAGTGCGCCAGGAAAGCACGCTGTAATTGCGAGCTACGCGGAGATTCTTCGCGCATGCTGAGGTGGGCACCTAATCCGCTCCGCGGGGCCAGTGCCACCGAGGGACACTGGGTTCGACGGGAATTGTCGGCCGGGGGATTGGATCGAGGCAAAAAAGACACGCTGGGGGGCGCGGGGCGGGGGCTGCGTTGATTGCACGGCGCTTAGGCCGGGGCAGATTCGCGGGGCGGGGATTGGGGGGCTGGTCGCGCCGGGGGTTATGACCCGCATTGTCAGTTGAGAACAGGGGCACGCCGGCGCATTGGTCGGGTGACAACGCATGTGCTATAAGTAAAAGCGAGCCATACCCTGAGGAAATTGTGCCGTTTATTAATTTTCCTGCGCGCGAAATCAACTGCAAGCTCGTCTACTACGGCCCAGGCCTGGGCGGCAAGACGGCCAATCTCCAATGGATTTTTGAGCATACGGGCACAAGCCAAAAGGGCAAGATGGTGTCGCTGGCGACCGAATCGGACCGCACGCTTTTTTTCGATTTTCTGCCGCTGGATTTGGGCAGCGTGCGGGGATTCAAGACGCGCTTTCACCTGTATACGGTTCCCGGGCAGGTGTTCTACGAGGCCAGCCGGCGGCTGATCCTGAAGGGCGCCGACGGGGTGGTGTTCGTGGCCGATTCGCAGGCCGAACGGCTGGACGCGAACCTCGAGACGCTGGACAACCTGCGCGAGCACCTGAAAGATCACAACCTCGATTTCAACACCATTCCCTACGTCTTGCAGTTGAACAAGCGCGACCTGCCCAATGTCCTGTCGGTCGAGGAACTGACCCAGCAGCTGTCGGTGAAGGGCGAGCCGGTGATGGAAGCGGTGGCGTTCCGGGGCGAGGGCGTCTTTGAGACGCTCAAGGAAGTCGCCAAACTCGTCCTCGCGGAATTGAAGAAGAGCGCTTGACGTTTTCAACGTGGTCTGGAAAAACAGATTTCGATATTTAGCAGCACACCCACCGGGCTGCCATCGGGCCCTGCCGCCAGCTTCCCTTTCCAAATAATGTTGACCACATCGTATTGCACACTGACGAAGCGGAGCGGCGGCTTGACAGGGGGCGCGGGCGGCGACTAGCGTGGCTGCGAGGATGGGGGCGAGGCCGACGATGAAGGCGCTGCGGCTGCATCGGTGGAACGTGACGCCGCGCGAGGCGGCGCGGATTCAGTTGCGCCTGCGCGAGCGCGTGGAACTCCAGGACCGCCTGCCGCGCATCGCGACGGTGGCGGGAGCGGATGTGGCGCTGGACCTGCGGCGCGGGCGGGCCATCGCGGGGGTGATCGTCTATCGGTTTCCGGAAATGGCGGAAATCGAGCGTGTCTGGGCGGAACGGCCGCTGACCTTTCCTTACGTGCCGGGCCTGCTGAGCTTCCGCGAGATACCCGTGCTGCTGAAGGCGCTGGCCCGGCTGCGCCATCCGCCGGACGTGATTTTTTGCGACGGGCAGGGCTACGCGCATCCGCGGAGGTTCGGGATCGCGTGCCATCTGGGCGTTCTGCTGGACTGCCCGACGATTGGCTGCGCCAAATCGATTTTGGTGGGGACGGCGGAAGAGCCGGGGCAAAAGGCCGGGGCATGGACGCCGCTGGTGGACGGCGGAGAGGTGGTCGGCGCGGTCCTGCGGACGCGCGAGACGGTGAAGCCGGTCTACATTTCGCAGGGGCACCGCATCTCGCTGGGACGGGCCATCGAACTGGCTCGCGCGGTGAGCGACGGCTTCCGCATCCCCAAGCCGACGCGCGAGGCCGATCATTTTGTCGAGGCGGTGAAGCGCGGCGAGTGGAAACAGCGGCGGCGGGGAGTACGGGCAAATTAAAACGGGAGGCAAGCGCCAGAGGCGCCCACCTCCCGGGGTGGGTGGGGTTTGTTGCCAGACATCCAGTAGGAATTTTGGTGTTCCCGCGCCTGGATGCGCCGGCAAACCGGCGTTCAGCCGGTGCCACGTATACAACACGGTTATCATACGTCGCGAAGGGATGTCAATCTTAATCCTGAAACTTTCCGCGGAAATCCGCAGTGGAAGAGAAGTTCCTCCGCTTTCGGAGGGCGGGAAGAAGTCCGATATCGGGAAAGTATTGAACAGAGGCGGGTTGCAGCTGGTGGATCGCAGTCCACTTGGGATTTAAGGCCTAATCCTGGCGCGCCAGGCGCGCGTGCTGGTCCAGGGCTTGGCGCACCTTGAGAGCCAGGTCGCGGGGGGCGTAGGGCTTCTGGAGGACGGGCAAACCTTGGTGGGTTGCCGGGTGCAGCGAGGCTACCGCGGAGTGATCAGCGGCGGCGAAAATGACAGCGACATCCGGGTTCACGCGGGAGATATGGGCATAGACCTCGGGGCCGCTGAGTTTCGGGAGCAGGACACCGAGCAGGGCGAGGTCGATGCGATGGCGATGGGCGCGGAATTCGTTGACGGCCTGCTCGCCATCGGCGGCCACCAGGACGTGATAGCCGAGCTTGGTCAAGGTGTCCTGAGCCAGCTGGCGCAGGCCATCGTGATCCTCGGCGATCAGCAGCGTCTCGGAGCCATGCAGAGCCGCGCGGACACCGGCCACTGGGCTCAGCGAGAGGTCCGCGGCATGGCTGGAGGGAAAGTAAGCACGGAAGGTGGTGCCGATGCCCGGGGCGCTATCGACCTGCACGAAGCCGCCATGTTGGCGGAGGATGCCGTAGACGGTGGCCAGGCCGAGCCCGGTGCCCTTGCCGATTGCCTTGGTGGTGAAGAAGGGTTCGAAAATGCGGTCGAGGATGGCCGCCTCCATGCCCGTGCCGGTATCGGTGACCGAGAGCATGGCGTACTCGCCAGGACGCACTGCGGGCTGGTGCGCAGACGAGCCGTGGGGGAAGGCGACATTGGTGGTTTCGACGGTGAGGGAGCCGCCGTGGGGCATGGCGTCGCGGGCGTTGATGCAGAGATTCATCAGGACGCGTTCGACTTGCGCGGGATCGGCGCGGACGATGGCCAGATGCGGCGACAGGTTGGCGGTGATCTGGATGTTGGCGCCGATCACCTTCTCCAGCAGGCTGAGGGTTTCAATGGTGGCCTGATTCAGGTCGATATCACAAGGCTCGAGAAGCTGACGGCGGGAAAAGGCCAGCAACTGGCGGGTGAGGGCGGCGGCGCGGTCGGCCTGGTGGCGCACCTTTTCGAAATGGCTGCGGAGGCGGGAGCCGGGCGGGGTTTCCTCCACGCCGACATCGGCCCAGCCAATGATGGCGCCAATCATGTTGCCGAAATCGTGGGCGATGCCGCCGGCTAGTTGTCCGATGGGTTCGAACTTCTGCGCCTGGATCAGCTGGCGCTCCAGGGTGGAGCGCTCGGTGACGTCCTCGACGATCACTTCGATGTAGTCGTTTCCGCGTTGCGGGTCGCGGGCACACCACCCCAGGGTGTGCACGGTGATGGTTTTGCCATCCTGGCGGATCCATTCCACGGTGGCATCGGCGCGGCGGTCGCGCCGATATTGGGCGAGCAGGTCCTGGTGCACGCGGGGGTCGCGATAAAAGGATGCAGCGTTTCCGGCGTCGCGCAGTTCCTTCTCCGACGGATAGCCCAGGATGCGAGCCAGAGCGGCGTTGACGTGCAGGATTTGGCCGTCCATGGCCAGGCCGCAAACGCCGAGGGTGGCATTTTCGACGAGGCTTCGATAGCGCGCTTCGCTATCGCGGAGGGCGGCGCGGGCGCGGCGCTCCGCAGCGCGCAGGGAAATCTCCTTCTGGGTGCGGAGCACGGCGGCCGGCAGACGGGAAAGCTGATCCTGCGAGATGTAATCCGCAACACCCCACTTCAGGCATTCGGCGGCCAGTTGTTCGCTGAGAGTTTCGCTGACGACAATCAGCGGGACACCGGGGGCAAGGTCGTGGGCGCGTGCCAGGGCGTCGCCGCTGGTCCAGCCGGCGATGGGACAATGAAACAGGATGATGTCCGCGGGACGTTCGCGGAGCTGGCGAGCGAAATCCTCCGGCGTCCGGGCGGTATCTGCCCGGAACACCATCCCGGAGTTGTCAAGAAGGCGCCGACAGTCGGGCGCGGCTTTGGGATCATCGCCGACGAAGAGCAATCGCAGCGGCTTGGTCTCGACGGAGGCGCTTTTGGCAGGTGCCTTGGACATCTGCGTCCTCATGGCTGACCCACAGGGTCAGGAAATTTAGCGGGCAGGCGGGAAGGCTGGCTGGAAAAAGTGCGCGCGCACGAGATGCCCACACCACGGTTTGGGGCGGCGCGAACGGAGGATTGCGGCGGCGCGCATGCGCGTGAACGGGGCGAGGTTAGCGGGAGGGCGCGGGATCTGCGATATTGCGCAAGGATTAGAGAAGTTTAATGCGGTCGTTGCCAGTGACCCGGAGAGCGGCGGCCAGCCGCCGCTCTCCGCAGGGAGACGCGATTTAGATAAGTTTTCCGACTACGAACACTAGCTGCGGTGTTCGAGCGGGATGTAGCTGCGCTGGTCGTAGCCGATATAGACCTGGCGTGGGCGCGCGATTTTCTGTTCGGAGTCGAGCAGCATCTCTTCCCACTGGGCAATCCAGCCCGAGGTGCGAGGGATGGCGAACAGCACCGGGAACATGGTCACGGGGAAACCCATGGCCTGATAGATGAGGCCGGTGTAGAAGTCCACGTTGGGATAGAGACGGCGCGTGACGAAGTAATCGTCCTCGAGGGCGATGCGCTCGCATTCCAGGGCGATATCGATCAGGGGATTGCGGCCCATGACATCAAAGACTTCGTAGGCGATGCGCTTGACGATGCGGGCGCGCGGGTCGTAGTTCTTGTAGACGCGGTGGCCGAAGCCCATCAGCAATTTTTCGCCGGCCTTCACTTTCTTGACGTAGGCGGGAACCTCGTTCACCGATCCGATTTCCAGCAGCATGCGCAGGACCTGCTCGTTGGCGCCGCCATGAAGCGGGCCGTACAGGGCCGCGGTGGCGGCGGCGGTGGCGGAATAGGGATCGACTTGCGAGCTGCCGACGCCGCGCATGGCCGTGGAGGAGCAATTCTGCTCGTGGTCCGCGTGGAGAATGAACAGGATGTCGAGCGCGCGCTCCAAGGTGGGATTGGGGCGGTACTGCAGCTCGGTGGTGCGGAACAGCATGTTCAGAAAATTGCCGGAATAGCTCAGGTCGTTATCCGGGTAGACGTAGGGCATCCCCAGGCTATGGCGGTAGGCGAAGGCGGCCAGCGTTGGCATCTTGCCGATCAGGCGGTAAGTCTGCTTGCGGCGCGAGTCGGGGTTGAAGATGTCCTTGGCGTCGGGATAAAAGGTGGACAGCGCGGCGACGGTGGAGATGAGCATGCCCATGGGATGGGCGTCGTAATGGAAGCCGTCGAGAAATTTCTTGATGCTCTCGTGGATGAAGGTGTGGTGGGTGATGTTGCTGCTCCAGTCGGCGAGTTGCGATTTGGTGGGAAGCTCGCCGTACAGGATCAGGTAAGCCGTCTCGAGATAGGAGCTTTTTTCCGCGAGCTCTTCGATGGGGTAGCCGCGGTAGCGGAGAATCCCCTTGTCGCCATCAATGAAGCCGACCTTGCTCATGCACGAGGCGGTATTGGTGAACGCGGGATCGTAGCTCATCATCCCGAAGTCTGCTTCATTCACCTTGATCTGGCGCAGATCAAGGGCGCGGATGGTGTCGTTCTTGACCGGAATTTCATATTGCCGGCCGGTGCGATTGTCAACGATGGTCAGCGTGTCGCGGGTGGCACCGGCGGCCGCCGATCCTGGTTTGGTGGGGCTCATGGGTTAGGCCTTTCGGATGAAGACAGATGAAAAGATGTGCTGGTCATAAGCAGAATACTTTACACCAGAACCGGGCTTGGACGAACTAGATTGAATGGGGAAGTAGCAGGTCGGCGAGGGAACGGGTCACCGGCGGCCGGCCCCGGGGTCTCGCCCATAGGGACCGGGGCCGGGGAGCGCGCTCGGGCCTACTGCGATCCGGAGCGCAGCGGTGCGGGCACCTGCTCCTCCGAGGCGGGCGCTTCTGGTTCCACGGGGGGCGCCAGTTCGCAGCAGTTGCGGCCCCGAGCCTTGGCGCGGTAGAGCGCGTCGTCGGCCAGACGAAGCAGGGCTTCGGGATTCAGGAGCTGGCCGTTACCACTGACGGCTACTCCCAGGCTGGCCGTAATCCGCACGGGGCCTTGCTGCGTAGTGATGGGCGTGGCCCGGATGGCTTCGCGCATGCGCTCGGCCATCCGCAAGGCTCCCACGCTATCGGCGGAAGGCACCACGACGAGAAATTCCTCGCCGCCGTAACGGCCCAGGGTGTCGTAGGGGCGGACGCAACTGCCGAGGCGGCGAGCAATTTCCCGGAGCACGATATCGCCGCAAGGATGGCCGTGAGTGTCGTTGACCTGCTTGAAGTGATCGAGATCGATCATAATCGTTCCGACCGAGCCGCCCTCACGCGCCTGGCGGGAGCACTCGCGCTGGAGGGCGTCGAGCACGACGCCGCGATTCCAGATGCCGGTCAGGGCATCGTGGGTCGCGCGGAACTCCAATTCTTCCCGAGCGGCCAGGAGATTGTTCTGCAAGTTGACGATGCGTTCGCCGACGTGAACGCGGGCGCGCAATTCCTCGGCGTCGAAGGGCTTGGTCAAGTAGCCGTCGGCGCCCGATTCCAGCCCGCGCAACAAATCGCCTTGCTGGGTGCGGGCGGTGAGCAAAACGATGTAGGTATAGGGGCGCTGGGGAAGTTCGCGCACGCGCCGGCAGACCTCGGGGCCTTCCATGCCGGGCATCATCCAGTCCAAGATGGCCAGGGAGGGGGCGTCGTCGCCCTTGAGGACGCGCAGAGCCTCGAGGCCGTCGCTCACGGCGATGACGCGGTAGCCCCACTTCCCCAGGATGGTTTCGAGCAGGTGCCGGGAGACGAGGTCATCCTCGGCAATGAGGATGCTTCTTTCGGGTTTTGGTTGTTCGGTCATAGGGATCTCTCGGAATTGCCTCCGCGGCGGTGTCTCCCACAGGGATTCATGAGGGCACCTTGTGGCAAAGAGCTTCCAACTCGGGCAGAAACCGATCGATCTCGGTTTCCAGATGGCGGACCACGGCCGCGGCGCTGGCGAAATCGCCGGAGCGCGCCAGCTGTTCCACTTCGTCGGCCAGAAGAGGGACGCGCAAGGCGCCCAGATTCGCCGCGGCTCCCTTGAGCGCGTGGGCGAGGCGCGCGAGGCGGCCGGCATCGTGAGCCGCCAGAGCCTCTTGCACTTCGCCTCTGCGCTGGGAGCGCCTGGCGATGAACATCTGGGCCAACTCCTCGAGAAGCTCGCGATCGCCGTCCACGCGTCGTAGCACCGCCGTGGCATCCAGCACACCCGGAGGAGGGGCTTTCGCCGGCGAGGTGGCGGAGGCGCAGGGGAGAGGCGTACGGGTCACGAGGCGTTGCATGGCCGTGAGAAGTTCCCCGGTGCGGATGGGTTTGGCGACGTAATCATCGGCGCCAGCCGCCAGGCAGCGCTCGCGATTGCCTTTCAGGGCGTGGGCGGTCAACGCGATGATCGGCACGTGGCCGCCGAAGACGATCTCTCGCTCGCGGATCGCGTGCATGGCCTCGAATCCATCCATCACCGGCATCTGGATATCCATGAGCACGAGGTCCACGCTCTGCCGCTGGAGGAGGTCGAGAGCCTCGCGGCCGTTTTCCGCCACCACCACCGAGTGGCCGCGTTTTTCCAGAAAGGTTTGGACCAGCTTGCGGTTGACCTCGTTGTCTTCGGCGAGCAGGACTTGCATGCTGGCGGTGCGCCCGGCGGCGAGATCGCGGGCCGCCAGCGCGCCCGCGTCGATCGTCCCCGGCTTCGACAGGGCCGCCAGGAGGGCATCGAGAAGTTCGGAGGGCTGGATGGGTTTGGCCAACTGAGCGGCGATGGCCAGATCGCGTCTGCGAACCTCCTTGAGTTTTTCGCCGGTCGAACTCAGCATCAGAATCGGGAGGTCGCCGAACGCGGCATTGTTCCGGATGCGTTCGGCTAAGAGCACGCCGTCCATCTCCGGCATCTGCACGTCGGTGAGGACCGCGCCGAAGGCGCGGCCTTCCCGGTGGGCGCGCTCCAGAGCGGCCAGAGCGTCCTGGCCGCCGCCGGCCGCCTCGGGCCGCATTCCCCAGGAGGACAACAGTTCGACGAGAATCGCGCGGTTGGTTTCGTTGTCGTCCACTACGAGGATGGGAACGTTCCCGATCACGGGGGGATCCGCGGGGAGGGAGGCGGAGCCGGGGGTTGCCGCGACACCAAAGCGCGCCAGAAAGTGGAACGTGCTGCCTCGCCCGGGTTCGCTCTCGACCCAAATGGTCCCGCCCATGAGGTTGACCAAGCGGGCGGCAATGGTGAGCCCGAGCCCCGTGCCGCCGTACTTGCGCGTGGCCGAGGCGTCGCCCTGGGTGAAGGCGTCAAAGATCATCTGCTGGTGTGCCTTGGGAATGCCGATGCCGGTGTCGCGCACGCGGAAGTGGAGAAGCAGGCCGGTGTGGTCCTCGGATTCCTTCTGCACATCCACGACGATTTCTCCGCGCTCGGTAAACTTCACGGCGTTGCCGACCAGGTTCACCAGAATCTGACGCAGCCGGTCGGGATCGCCCGTCAGCCGCTCGGGAACGCCCGGGCCCATGCGCCAGGCCAGCTCGAGGCCTTTCTGATGGGCGCGCAGAGCCAGGATTTTGAGGGTCTCGCCGAGACTTTCTTGAAAGGGGAACTCGACCGTGCTGAGATCGAGCTTGCCGGCCTCGATCTTGGAGAAATCCAGGATGTCGTTGATCAGGGTGAGCAGCCAATCGGCGGACGTTTTGGCCATGCCGAGATAGTCGCGCTGCTCGGTGGTCAGGGAGGTATCGAGTGCGAGTTCGGTCATGCCGATGATGCCGTTCATGGGCGTGCGGATCTCGTGGCTCATGTTGGCCAGGAAGTCGCTTTTGGCGCGGCTGGCGGCCACAGCGGCGTCCTTGGCGCGCAGGAGCGCTTCCTCGGCGCGTTTGCGTTCGGTGACGTCCTGATAGATCACCAGGCTTCCCGACGCGACGTTGCCGCGGATGAGCGGCACGCCGAGGATTTCCACGTCCAGCAGCGAGCCATCGCTGCGCTTGCGTTGCGCCACCACGTGGGCCGGCTTGCCCTCCACCATCAACAACTTTCGGGTGGCCTGCATTTCCGCGGTGAGCTGGCCGGGCGACCCCAGCAATTCAATGATGGAGCGGCCCACGATGTCCTGCTGGCGATAGCCGAACAGTCTCTCGAAGGCGGGGTTGCACATTTGCACGGTATCGTCGATGCCGGTGGCGATGACGCCGACCGGAAGGTTATCCACCAGGGAGCGGAGGAAATTCTTTTGCTCCTCGATCTCGCGTTCGGCCCGCTTGCGCTCGGCGATGTCCTGAAAGATCACCAGATTTCCCGAGCGCGTGTCGCCCCGGTCGATGGTCGTGGCCGTTACTTCCACATCCACCAGGCTGCCATCGCTGCGCTTGCGGCGGGTCTCCAGACGGACCGTCTTTCCCTGCGCCATTTGGGCGCGCACGGCCAGCATTTCGGCGCGCAGCGGGCCCGACGACAGGATATCGAGGATGTTGCGGCCGAGGATCTCCTGCCGGCGGTAGCGAAACAATTTTTCAAAGGCCGGGTTGCACATCTCAATGAGGTCGCTGGGGCTGGTCACCGAGATGCCCACGGGGAGGTTTTCGATCAGGGAATTGAGGAACTGGGTGCGCTCCTCGAGGGCGCGCTCGGCGCGGCGGCGCTCGGTGATGTCCTGATAGAGGATGACCGCGCCACTCAGCTTGCCGTCCTCGTTCAGGGGCACCGAGAAGGCCTCGACATCCAGCAGGGTGCCGTCGCGGCGCTTTCGTTGCGTGACGTGGTGGACCGTCTTGCCCTCCTGGATTTGCTTGATGATGGAGGCCATTTCACCGCGGCGTTCCGCCGGCGTCAGCAAGTCAGACGCGCGGCGCCCGAGCAGTTCCCTCTGGGGATAGCCGAACAAGTTATCAAACGCGGGATTGCACATCTGCACCGCGCCTTCGGTGTCAAGCACCACCATGCCCACGGGGCTGTGGACGATCACGGAGTTGAGAAAGGACCTTTGCTTTTCGAGTTCGCGTTCGGCGCGGCGGCGCTCGGTGATGTCCTGGTAGAGGATGACCGCGCCGGTGTAGCTTCCTTCGCCTCCCAAGGGCACGGAGTAGGCGTCGACGTCGACGAGGCTCCCGTCGGCGCGTTTGCGCTGCGTCACGATGTGGCTGATTTCTTTCCGCTTCAGCCGGGCCCGGTTGGCATCCACTTCCTGGCGAAGCTCCGGAGTCGTCAACAGGTCCCTCAACGAGCGGCCCACGATGTCCTGCTGGCGATAGCCGAACAGCCTCTCGAAGGCAGGGTTGCACATCTGGGCGATGCCATCGGGGTCGATCGCCACGATGCCCGCGGGGGTGTTTTCGATGAGCGAGTCGAGGAAACGTGTGCGCTCTTCCAGTTGCCGCTCCGCCTGCTTGCGCTCGGCGATTTCCGCCTGCAATTCACGGGTCCGCGAGACCACGCGCGCTTCCATCTCCTGATGAGCGGACTGCAGATCGGCCTCGCGCTGCTGGATCTGCGCCAACATTTCGTTGAAGCGGGTCACCAGGAAGCCGATTTCGTTATCGGCTTGCTCTTCGGCACGGATGGACCAATCGCGGTCCACCGAGACGGCGAAGGCGGTTCGCGCCAGGTCCAGAATCGGTTTCGAGACGGAGCGCTGCAGGCGCCAGGCCATCGCGTAGGCGATTCCCAGGGCCGCAACCATGGCCAGCAGGACAAATTCCATGAAATGCAGACTGCGCAGCTGCAGATCGCGCAGATCCGACGAGAGGTAGATCGTACCGACCGGCACTCCACCTTGCCGGATCTGCCGGAAGACTGCCAGTCGCGCCCAGCCGATTTCCGCGCCGTTCGGACGGGGTTCCGGGGGCGTGAACGTGGCATCGGCGTCCTGCTGGGAGTACTTCGCCAGGACGCTGCCATCGGACCTGTAAATACAGGCTTCGGCGACGCGCTGCTGTTGGTCCAGCGAGCCGAGAAGTTGACGCGCCGACTCGGCGTCGCCGAACGCCAGCGCGGCCGTGGCCTTGGGCCCGATGCGTTCCGCCACGGAATCCATTTCCTGCGCGCGCGCTCGACGGGAGGTCATGGCCATATAAACGGCTGAGGAACCGGTGCCCACGAGGATCGCGACCGAGCTTGTCAGCAGCACGATGCGCGTCAGCTTTTGGCCGATGGGGCGAAGGCGCGCGGAGGACATTTCAGTGACTCCCCTGGGCTGAGTCAGCGGGCAGAATTGCGGCCACGAACAGCCGCGAACTGATCCGCAGGCGCGCGCCGCGCGCTTCGCACACAACGGGCAGACTGATTTGCGGCCTCCTGAATGGCATGGTTGGCGCGCCCGCTCCTAGTTGCACCGCAAGCCCCCTGTTTGCACAGCGCCCCGAAAGACAGATAACGCCCTTACCCAAGAAGGGTACTGCGCCAGTCTGTGCATCGCGCATAGGACGCCGCTCACAATTTGCTAGTACGAAAGTTTCACGAGAACTGGCCTGTGGTCAGTAAGTTAGAACGAGAAGGACGCAGCCCCGGGAAGACCACGCTTGGCCGGGCGGCCGCTGACCGAGGCCGCGATCGCTTCGGCCAGGGGGCCGGGGACGGGGGAGTCCATGGGCACGAGTGCCCCTTCGGCTTCCTTCAGGAACAGCAGGGCGTTGGAATTGCCGTCCCAATCAATCGAGATGACGTCGCCCAGGTTCACCTGCTCGGTGGCCAGCAGACTGGCCAGCGGATACACGACGTGCCGCTCGATGGCCCGCTTCAGATGCCGCGCCCCGTACTTCAAATCCGTCCCTTCCCGCAGCAAGAATTCCCGCGCCCCCGGCGTCACCCGGAACAGGAACCTTCCCTTGGCCGTCTCCAGCACGCGCTGCTGCACCATCCCCAGCTCGATCTCCAAAATCTGCTCCAACTGCTCGCTCCGC